>CAZDYT010000051.1:0-12698 GCA_964509395.1 uncultured bacterium | reverse complement strand
CGGGGGGGGGGCTCCCCTACCGCCGCATGATGTCGCTGAGCTTCTTCCCGCCCTCGGCGAGCCCCTTGCCGATGTCCTCGCGCTTGCCGGTCAGAGCCTTGGTCGCGACGTCGGAGAACGTGGCGTGCACTTCCGGCCACTGCTTGAAGTAGTAGGCGGGGACGATGTGGAACGGCGCGTCGATCAGGATGGTCTTCACCTGGAGGAACAGGGGATCCTCCTTCGCCAGCCGCTGCTGGATGCGGGTCACGGCGGGGATCCCGCCCGTCGCCTTCCAGACGTCAAGCTGGGCCTCGTCGTTCTCGCCGATCCAGTTGATGAGCTGCTTGGCCAGCGCCTTCTGCGAAGGGCTGATCGCCTTCGGGATGGCCCAGAACCAGGCGGCGCGCCACGCCACGCCCTTCTTGGTCGTGCTGGGCCCGAGCGGGAAGGCGCCCATCTGCACCTTGCCGGCGACCTTGGACGCATTCGGGTCGTTGTACTTCCCCCAGAGCGGCGTGTCGTTCATGGTCATGAACGCGTCTCCGGCCATGAAGACGGCGTCGGCCTCGGTGCGCGTGTAGCTGACCATGCCGGGAGGCGAGATCTTGTGGGTGTTGATGGCGTCCCACCAGAACTCGACCGCCTCGCGGGCGCACTTCTCTCCCAGCATGCTTTTCCAGTCGTTCTTGGCCATGACCTCGTTGTCGCGCTCGTTGTACGGCGAAAAGAGATCGCAGTCGTTGGTCCAGAGCGACCACAGCAGGGTGAACCACGTGTGCGGGTACTTCATCCCGCCGACGTAGCCCCACTTCACCTTGCCTTCCTTCTGGAGCCGCTGCGAGGTCTTGACCAGGTCCGCCCACGTCTTGGGGTACTCCTGGGGCTCGATCAGGTCCTTCCGGTAGAAGAAGATGCCAAGCGTCTCCAGCATGGGGACCGCCGTCGGGTGCTTCTTCTTGTCGGGCCCCGGCCACAGCATGGCCGGATCGACGAGCACCTTCGTGTCCATGAGCTGGAGCGCCTTCACGTCATCGACCGGCTCCATGAACGCGCCCCAGAGCTGGCCCCAGTCGTCGTTGTGCCAGATGATGTCGTACTCCTGGGACTTGGCCAGGAAGCTGGCGGTCAGCTTCTCGACGTAGACCTCGTAGGAGATCGGCGTCGGCTTGATCTCGACGCCGTTCGCCTCGCCCCATTTCTTCATCCACTTGAGCTGCTGCTCGTGGATGGGGTGGGGCATGTAGGCCACGCTCAGCTTCTTGGCCTGGGCGAACGCCGACGGCGCGAGGAGGCCGAGGAGCAGCGCCCCGACGAGAGCCACGATGGAGAACAAAGGTCCGATCGCGCGATGCCGGTTCATCCGTCACGTCCTCCCTGGGTTGAGGGTGGCGCACCCCCGGACGCCTCGTGCCGACCGTGACCGGGATGCATGGCCGATCGGCATGGGTGACTCTAGGGTACTTCGCGGGGGGTGTCAACAATCCGCCTGACGCCTGCGGGCGCCTCGGCCAGACGACCGCCAACTACCTCAACGCGCCGTCGCGCTTCCAGTCCAAGAACATGAAGTGGGAGTTCAACATCGACAAGGCCAACAAGATTCTGGCCGAGGCGGGCTGGAAGCGGGGCTCCGACGGCATCCGTGTCACGGACGGTAAGCCGAACGGGCCGCTGGTGCAAGGGTGCGGTAGGGTGGTCGCGGGAATGCCGGGTCGGGGGCGTTATGTACTCGTCGGCGGCGCCGAGTCTGGCCCATGCGGACAGGAGGCGATGCGATGGCGGATGCGCCGCCGCTGGACCTCGTGATCAAGCACGTGCGGGTGGTGCGGCCGCACCGGCCCGCCGTGGACCTCCTGGACCTCGGCGTGAAGGACGGCCGGTACGCGCGCATCGCGCCGGAGATCCCGGCCGGGGAGGCCCGGGAGGTCTACGACGCCCGGCACCTCCTCGGCTTTCCCGGAGTGGTCGACGCCACCTTCAACATCTTCTTCGACGGAACCTGGTCGACCGTCAGCGTGATCCCGGTCAGTACGTGAGGTGCCCGGCGTCCCAAGGATCCTGTCAGGCGTTATAGGGACGCTGCCGGGCGCTCGTCACCTTGACGCCGGAGCCGCCGGCGTCCATACTCATGTTGAACGTTGTACAGCGCTCAGCAGTCGAAAGGAGCTAATCCCCGTGGCGCCAAAGGTCGCTGCAGCACGCTCTATGGTTCAACGCCTTCCGCTTACACAGCTCCGGAACAATCTCGGCGCCGTGGTGAAGCGGGTCCACCTCAACAAGGAGTACGTCATCCTCGAGAAGGACGGGATCCCGGTGGCCGGCCTCATGGACATTGACGAGTTCGAGGACTACCTCGAGCTCCAGGACCCGAAGGTCCGGGCCATCATCAAGAAGAGCCGCGAGGAGTACCTTGCCGGCCGGAGCCGGCCGGGCGAGGAGCTTTCTCGCGAGCTCCACGCACGCGTCGAGAGGAGAGCCCGGCGGCGTCAGAAGGCATGACGCCGCCCTTTTCTGTCCGCACCACCCCTCACTTCGACCGCCTCGCCAAGGCCCTCACCCCGCGCCACCCAGACTTCCCCTCGCGCTACGATCGAGCCCGAGACATCCTCGCGGCTGACCCGTTCACCACACGTAGCGGACGGCCTCGTTCCACTCGGTCCAGATCGGGTGCGCCTCGCCCCCAGTCGGACGGGATCATCCACACTCTCCTCTCGCTCCACGGTCTCGGGGTCGCGGCGAGGCCCACGAGGGCGTCGGGCAGGTCCCGGGCGATGCCCGCACGGCCCGCCCCCCGCCGGCTGCCAGCCGGCGGGGGGCACGCCTCCCGAGCGCCGCCCTACTTCTTCATGTAGATCCGGAAGATGGTCGAGCCCTTCTCGGGCTTGAACCAGGTGGTGATGCCGAACCTGTTCGGCTTGAGGACGTCACCCCCGATCTTCGCGTCGTCCCAAACCTGGAGCGCCGTGGGATGCCAGACGAAGACCGCCCCGGGGTCGTCGACCAGCAGCTCCTCGGCCTTCTGGTAGATCGCGCATCGCCTCTTGTCGTCGCCCATGAGGCCGTTGGCCTCGCGGATCAGCCGGTCGTACTCCTCGTTGCCCCACGGGTGCCGGCCGCCCTTGCGGTAGACGTCCATGAAGTTGCTGGCGTCGTAGTAGTCCATGTCCCAGGGGATCAGGACCAGGGGCAGGTCGTAGCTGTTGAGACGGTCCATGAACGTCTTGCGCTCGAGGTTCTGGATCTCCAGCTCGATGCCGAGATTCTGCTTGAGCATCGCCTGGATCCCCTCGGCTGCCGTCTTGACGGTCGGGCTCGCCGCCCGGAGGTACATGGTCTGCCGGGGGAAGCCCTTCCCACCCGGGAAGCCGGCCTCGGCCAGGAGCTTGCGCGCCGCCGCCACGTCGAACTTCTGGACCCGGGTCAGCCGCTCGGGCCTGGCGCAGTGGAAGCCGGGCGGCAGCAGGCCGTAGGCCGGCACCGCCTGGCCCCGCAGGATCGAGTTGATCAGGGCGTCGCGGTCGATCGCCTGCGCGAAGGCCCGGCGCACCCGCTGGTCCTTGAACGCGGTGGTCTCCCCGCCGAAGGCAAGCCACCAGGTCATGAAGTTCGGGTAGGAGTGGAGCTGCTTCTTCAACCGGGGGTCGTTCTCCAGCATCGCCTGGTCCCCGGGGGAGAGCGCACCCTCGTACACCTGCTCCATGGCGTCGATCTCGCCGGCCAGATAGGCCGGGAACACCGCCTCGTCACGGCCGATCAGGTACACGATCCGCTCCAGGTACGGCTTCCAGGGCCCGGTGTACCGCGGGTTGGCGACGAACACGACCTGCTTGCCCTTGTCCCATCGCTCCAGCATGAACGGGCCACTGGCCACGTAGCTCTGCTCGCCGGTCGCCCAGGTGTCGCCGACCTTCTCGACGACGTGCTGCGGCACCGGGCGCATGTCCGCGATCTGCATGGCCAGGTATGGCGTCGGCTTCTCGGTGGTCACCTTGAGGGTGACGTCGTCGACGGCCTTGACGCCGATGCTGTCGACCGGCGCCTCGCCCTTCCAGGCGGCCATCAAGTTCCTGATCGCGCCCCAGTACCAGCCCACGTCGAACCCCGTCTTCGGGTCCGCCACCCGCTTGAACGCGAACTCGAAGTCGCGGGCCGTGAAGGGGGCGCCATCGGACCACACCATGCCCTTGCGCAGGTGGAAGGTCCAGGTGAGCCCGTCACTGGAGATCTCCCACCGCTCCGCCGCGGCCGGCTCGACCTCGTACTGGTGGTTGCGGCGCGTCAGCGGCTCCTGCACCAGCGACGGCTCCCACTGCCGCTTCCACGTGGTCTTGCTCGCGTCCAGGTAGGTGCCCTCGCGACCCATCAGGCGGATCACCTGTTTCCCGGCCGGCCGCGCGTCGGCCGGCAGCTCGACCCCCACGGCGTTCTGGCCCGCCCAGGCCGGGCCCGCAGGGGAAAGACCGGCGGCGCTCGCGGCGAGCCACAGCGCGATTGCCACGACCCCAAGGCGTCCTGATCTCATGTCGCACCTCCCGAGTAGACGACGGATTGCCTCACCGACCCCACGCCTCGATCCGACCCTCCTCCCTTCCGTCCGGCCAGCGAGCCGGACCCCGCGTCGCACGCCGAGCCGCTCCCGGGCATCCCGCCCCCCCCGTCCTCGCGCCCGCGCTCCGCCCCCCCCGCCGCGCAGCGACCTCGACTCACCGGAGGACTCGCGAGCCACTGCGTCGCCCGCTCAGTCGACCTGCATCCTCAGGTCCAGCGCGTCGCGCAGGCCGTCGCCGAGGAGGGTGAAGCCCAGCATGGTGAGCGCGATCATGACCGCGGGGAACAGGGCCAGGTGCCAGTAGAAGCGGATGTAGTTCACGCTCTCCCCCATCATCTGCCCCCAGCTCGGCACCGGCGGGTTGATCCCGATGCCCAGGAAGCTCAGTCCCGCCTCGATGAAGATCGCCTCCGGGATGCCGAGGCAGATCGCCACCAGCAGCACGGGCAGCACGTTGGGCAGGAGGTGCCGCACGAGCAGGTGGAGACTGTCGGCCCCCAACGCCTGCGCGGCGCTCACGTACTCCCGCTCCCGGTGCGAGAGCACCTCCGCGCGCGCCAGGCGGCAGATGGGGATCCAGCTCGTGACGCTGATGGCCAGCAGCACGTTGCCGAGCCCGCTGCCGAGCAGCGTCATGAGCAGGACCGCCACCAGCATGCGCGGGAAGGACTGACATCCCTCCACCGCGCGCATGACCAGGTAGTCGACGCGGCCGCCCTCGAGGCCCGCCAGGATCCCCAGCGGCACGCCGATCAGGAAGGCGATGCCCTGCGCGACCAGCCCCACCGACAGGGAGACCCGGGTGCCGTACACCACCCGGGCGTAGAAGTCCCGGCCGATGCCGTCCGTCCCCATCCAGAACTCCCGGGAGGGGAACCGCCACGCCTTGCCGAAGATCGGCTCGGCGTAGTGATGGGCGGTGACGACCGGTGCGAGCAGGGCCATCGCCGCGAGGGTGCCCACGATGACGAGCCCGAGGGCGGCGATCCGGTTCCGCAGGAAGCGTCTCCCGGCGTGACGCCAGAATCCCCGCGAGCGGGAAGCCCGCCGCGGCAGGTCGAGGCCCGCACGGCCGCCCTCCCGGCCCCCGGCGCGCCCGACCTCGCTCATCGGAGCCTGATCCTCGGGTCCACCACCGTGTAGACCAGGTCGGTGAGGAAGTAGACCAGGGTCACCAGCACCGCGGCCAGCAGCGACAGCGCCATGATCATCGGGTAGTCCCGCTCGTAGATGCTGGTCACGAAGAACTGGCCCAGTCCCGGGATCCGGAAGATGCCCTCGACGAAGATGGAGCCCGTCAGCAGGTTCGGCAGCATGGGGCCGATGATGGTGATCAGGGGCAGCAGGGCGTTCCTGAACACGTGCTTCATGACCACCCCGAGCTCGCCGACGCCCTTGGCCCGCGCGGTGACCACGAAGTCGGCCCGCAGCGCCTCGAGCATGGCGGTGCGGGTGTAGCGGGCGATGATGCCCAGGGGGCCCAGGGAGTACGCGATGACGGGCATGATCCACTGCTCGGGACGTTCCCATCCCCCGGTGGGGAGGAGGTTGAGCGTCGTCGAGAAGACCAGGATGAGCGTGATGGCGAGCACGAAGTGGGGCGTGATGATCGTGAGCGTGCCCAGGAGCGTGGTGGCGTAGTCGATCCAGGAGTTCTGGCGCCTGGCGGCCAGGATGCCCAGGGTCAGCCCCACCGGGATTGCCAGCGTCAGGGCCAGGCCGCCGAGGTGCATGCTCACCGGCCACACGCGCCCGAGGAGCTGCAGGACGGTCTCGCCGGGGCTCTGGTAGGAGTACCCGAAGTCGAGGTGCAGCGCGTTCCAGAGGTAGAAGAGGTACTGCTCCCACAGCGGCCTGTCGAGCCCGAAGCTCCTGAGGATCGCCTGCTTGACCTCGGGCGGGAGGGGCATCTTGTCCTCGTCGAAGGGCCCCCCCGGCACGGCGTGCATGATGGAGAACGTCACCAGGGAGACGAACAACACCACGCCGGCCAGGCCCACCAGGCGAAGGCACAGGTACTTCACCGGGCTCTCGCGAGCCCGCGGGCCGCTCGGCGCTCACCGGCTCGACCTCGTCGACGGGCCCCCACGGAGGCGCGCTCCTCGGCCCTGACGCCGGGTCAGGCATCAGACGGCCGCCCGGGTCTAGGCGCGGCCGGACGAGGGTGTCAAGGCCGCGCACCGGATCAACACGTCGGGTACCGGAAAGGGGGCCGCAGCCCGTAGGCGGTCCACACGCTGTTCGTGCGGGACCGCGCCCCCCCCTTGGCGCCACCGGGCGCGCCAAGCATAGCCGATCCCGACCGAGCGTGCCAGCGGATGGAGCCGCAGCCCCTGACGGCGGCCTCGGGAGCCCGGCCCGGGCGCCTCCGCAGCGCGCGGCCCCGGCGGCCCTTCCGGCATCCGGTCGTGCTCTACGACGGCGCCAAGAACCTTCTCCTGGTTCCGCTCCTCCTCCCGGTGCGGCGGCAGGCCCTCCCTCGCGGCGTCGTCGCGGGGCGAGGAGCGGGAGCGCCCCGCAAGACGTCCCGGCCCGCTACGGCACGCGCCACCCGGGATTACGACCCTCGCTGCTGTACCCCGCGATCCGAGCGTCCCGCCGGAGGGCCGGGCGCTCAGGCGCGGGGGCGGCGGCTCTCGGGGTCGAAGAGCGGCTCGGGGGCGACCACGGCCGGGCGGCACTCGCCGAGGATCTCGACCTCGAGCCGGGTCCCCGGCGCCGCGACCCCGGCGTCGACGTAGGCCACCGCGAGACTCTTCTCGAGCCAGTGGGCGTAGCCGCCGGACGTCGTGATGCCGACCACGCGGCCACCCGCGTGCACCGCCTCGTTCCCGTGGCAGTCGGCATCCCCGGCCGCGACGTCGAGGGTGACCAGCCGCTTGCACGCCCCGTCGCGCCGCTGGGCCAGCAATGCCTCGCGGCCGACGAAATCGCCCTTGTCGAAGGCCACGAAGCGCCCGAGCCCCGCCTCGAGCGGCGTCACCTCGGTGTTGATGTCGGCGCCCCAGACCCGGTAGGCCTTCTCGAGCCGCAGCGAGTCCATCGCGCGCAGCCCGAAGTTCACGATCCCGTGCGGCGCGCCCGCCTCCATCAGGGCGTCGTAGAGGCCCGCCTGGTACTCGATCGGGTGCTGCAGCTCCCAGCCCAGCTCGCCGACGAAGTTGATCCGGAGCGCGCGGACGGGGGCGTAGCCGACGGCGATCTCCCGCGCCGACAGCCAGGGGAAGGCCGCGTTCGAGAGGTCGGCGTCGGTCAGCCGGGCCAGCACCTCCCGGGCGCGTGGGCCGGCCAGGATGAGGACGCCCCAGCGGTCCGTCACGTTCTCGAGCGTCACGCCGCGCTCGGGGGCGTGGCGCTGGAGCCAGTCGAAATCGTGCCGCTCGGCGACCGCGGCGCTCAGCACCAGGAAGCGACCGGGGGCGAGCCGGGTCACCGTGACGTCGCACTCGATCGTGCCGCTGGAGTTGAGGAGCTGCGAGAGGACGATGCGGCCGGGCGGCGGCAGCCGGTTGGCGCAGACGCGGTCCAGGAATGCCTCGGCGCCCGGCCCGCTCACCTCGTACTTGGAGAAGCTCGACAGCTCGAGCACGCCGACGCGCTCGCGGACCGCGCGCGCCTCGGCCCCGACGTGCGCGAACCAGTTGGTGCGCCGGAAGCTCGGCACGTCCCGCGCCTCCACGCCGGGCGGCGCGAACCAGTAGGGCCGCTCCCAGCCGTTGCGGACGCCGAAGACGGCGCCGGCCGCCTTGAAGCGGTCGTAGAGCGGGCTCGTCCGCGCGGGCCGCCCCGGGCGGCGGTCGTCCTGCGGGTAGACGATGGCGAACTCGTCCGCGTAGATGTCGATGCAGCGGGCGACCGCGTAGCGCTCGGTGGCGTACGCCCCGTAACGGCGCGGGTCCACCTCCCAGAGGTCGACCGGCGGGCGTCCCTCGACGATCCACTCGGCGAGGTAGGCGCCGGCGCCGCCGGCCTGGGTGATGCCGAAGCTGAGCCCGCAGGCCAGCCACACGCCGCGGAGGCCCCCGGCCGGGCCGAGGAGCGGGTTCCCGTCGGGGGTATAGGTGATCGGACCGTTGACCACGCGGAGGATCCCGGCCTTGGCGAGGACCGGGACGCGCCCCACCGCGCCCTCGACGATCGGCTGGATCCGGGCGAGGTCCGGCGGCAGGAGGTCGGCGCCGAAGCCGGGCGGGATCCCCCCCACCCCGAACGGCCGGGCGCCCTTCTCGTAGACGCCGAGGAGGAAGCCGTCGCGCTCCTGGCGCAGGTAGTAGGAAACGTCCACCTCGCGCACGATGGGCACCTCGACGCCCAGCGCGGCCAGCTCGGGGATCGCCTCGGTCACCAGGTACTGGTGCTCCATCGGGATGACCGGCAGGTCGAGGCCGCAGAGCCGCCCGACCTCGCGGGCCCAGGTGCCGGCCGCGATCACGACCACCTCCGTCGTGATCGCGCCGCGGTCGGTCTCGACGCGCCACTCGCCTCCGCCTGTCCGCGCGATCCCGGTGACGCGGGTGTGCCGGGAGACCTCGGCGCCGCGGTCGCGCGCGCCCTTCGCCAGCGCCTGGGTCACGCTCGACGGGTCCACGTGGCCGTCGTCCGGCGTCCAGGCGGCGCCGAGGAGGCCGGCGGTCTCGACCAGCGGGTGGAGCCGCTTGATCTCCGCGGCGTCCACCACCTCGAACGGCAGCCCGATGGTCCGGGCCTTGCCGCGGTGGCGACGGTACTCGTCCATCCGCCCGGGGACCGAGGCCAGGCGCAGGCTCCCGGTCTTGTGGAAGTCGACCGCCTGGCCCGTCTCGGCCTCGAGGCGCTCGTAGAGCCGGGTGCTGGCCAGGTGGATCCGGCTCAGGTTCAGGCTCACGTTGAAGTGGGGGGTGTTGCCCGCCGCGTGCCACGTCGAGCCCGAGGCCAGCTCGCCCTTCTCGACGAGGGCCACGTCCGTCCAGCCGGCACGCGCGAGGTGGTAGAGGACGCTGGTCCCCACGATGCCGCCGCCGATCACCACCGCGCGCGCCGAGCTCCTCATCGGATCCCCGCTCCTCCCCGCCGGCGCCCGCCCCGGCCCCGCCCAGTGTAGCCCAACCGACGGCCCGGCGGGCGGGGCCCCGGCGCGCGGGCCGTCGGCTTGCACGGGCGCGGGAGCGCGGGTAGCGTGGATTCCAGCCCGCGCGAGAACTCTCCGCTCCTCGTGCGTCACATCACCACGCGTCCCAGCAGGAGGTACGTCAGCATGTCGGAGACCGTCGCCTGCTTGAGAGCCAGCCCTGAGGAGAGGCCATGCAGGGCAATGCCCTCGACCGTCTTCCACTACAATGAGGCGTGCGCCGGCCCCCCCTCGCCCTCGCGGTCTGCGTCGTCCTCGCCGTCGCCTTGGGCATCCTGATCCGACTCGGCGCCGCGGCGACGGCGATGATCTGGTTCGACGAGGCCACCGTGGGGTTGATGGGGCGCCAGACCCTCCGGGGCGAGTTCGTCTTCTTCTTCCACGGTCAGACCTACATGGGCGCCGTCGACGCGTACCTCTACGCCCTGCCGTTCGCGCTGCTGGGCTCGTCCGTCGGGACGCTCCGGCTCTGGCCGCTCGCGGCCTCCCTGCTGCACGTCGCGCTCTGCGGCCTGCTCGCGCGCCGCCTCGCCGGCGTGGGCCTCTGGGCAATCCTCCTCGCGCTCATTCCGACCCCAATCGTCCTCAAGTGGGCCCACGACGCCCGGCTGTACTACGATCTGGTTCTGGTCCTGGCTCCCCTCCTGCTTCTCCTCGCGCTCCGCGCCGTGGACGCCGGCGCGACCCCCGCGCAGCGCACCCGGGCGCTCCTCGCGGGCGGGCTCGTCGCGGGCCTTGGATGGTGGATGAACCTCCTGATGAGCATCCCCCTCATGGCGGCCACCCTCGTGGTGCTGATCCGGCGTCCTCGCCTTCGGCGGGCCGCGTGGGGCCTCCCGCTCGCCTTCCTCCTTGGTAGCGCGCCGTTCTGGGTCTTCGCCCTCTGGCGCGGTCACCTCGCCGCCGCCGGGGTTCCGCTGGCGCCGCCGGGGATGCTCCCTGAGCACGGACGGCTCCTCGTGAGTAACGCGCTGCCGATTCTCCTGGGCGTACCGCAGCCCTTGCTCGCCAGCGGAGCGGGGACAGCTTTCGTCGCCGGGAGCCTGGTCGTCCTGGGCCTCGCCGTGGGCGTTCTGCTCGTCCATCCAGGGATCAACCGCGTCGGAGGGCTGCTCGTCACCGCGGTGGTCGCGCTCAGCGCGCCCGCCGTCACACTGGGAGAGCACGGGAAGTACTTGGGCGGCGACGAGCCCCTCTACCTGGTGCCCGTCGTCGCCGTGCTCCCCGTGGTGCTCGGGGTGTCGCTGGCGTGCCTCGCCCGGCTGAGCCGGCCCGCCGCCGTGGCCGCCGCAGCCGTGCTCCTCGTGGTCCACGTCGTCGGGCTCTGGGTCAAGTACCCCGCACTCTTCCGGCGCGAGGAATGGCAGATCCGCCGGGCGGGCCTCGCGGCCGTCGCCGGCACCGCCGACCGCCTGGCGGCCGCCGGCTTGACCGCCGTCTACACCCACGACCCCGACGTCCTCACGTTCGTGAGCGCCGAGCGCGTCGCCGTGTCTCACTTCTACCAGGAGCGCTACCCGCCGCTCGCCCGTGCGGTCGACGGCGCGCCACGCGTCGCGTACTACGTCGACGTCCCGCCGCGCGGGTTCGACCAGAGCCTCCAGGGCGCCGGCATCCGCTTCATCCGCGAGCGCACGCCGGTCGGCTGGCTGTACACCGGGTTTGGCCTCGAGCGCGAGGGGTACCAGGAGATCCCGCCCATCGGCTGGACGGCCACCGCCTCCCGCCATCCGGAGCTGGCGCCGCATGCCCTGGACCGCGACGCCGGGACCCAGTGGGACAACCGCGGGCCGCGCGAGAGCGGCCTCTGGTTCCAAGTCGATCTGGGCCGCGTCCACGAGGTCGCCATGATCGCGATGCTCCCCCGCACCTTCCAGCAAGTTCCCACGGGGCTACGCGTGGAGACGTCGCTCGACGCGCACGACTGGACCGTCGTCCGCGAGATCCCCGAGTACTACGGGCCGCTCTACTGGGCGGGGGGTCACCCGGCGGGGCGTGTGCGCTGGGGCCGGGTGGAGGTGCGGTTCCCCCCGCGCCCTACCCGCTATCTCCGGCTCACCAACCTCGGCGAGGACCGCCGCTTCTCGTGGACCATCCGCGAGCTGTTCGTCTACGAGGCTACCGAGGGGGAGCCCGACGGTCGCGTCGATCCCGGCGAGGCCGTCGACGCCCTGCGTCGCGCGGGGGTGCGACGGCTCTACGCCGACCACGCGGTGGGGGCGCGCCTGGCTCAGGCTTCCGGAGGCGCGCTGGCGATCCAGCCCGACAACCTGCAGGTCGACCTCTATGGCGCGGTCCCCGCAATCAGTCTCCTGCCGGCGTTCCGATCCGACGGGACCACCGCGATTGCCTATCCCACCGCGCTCCCCTCGGCGCGCGCGATCGAGGGCGTCCTCGACCGCGCGGGCTGGAGCTTCGACCAGGCGGAGGCCGGCGGCTATCGCGTGCTCACTCGCGTCGGACGGCGGGCGCTTCCCGGGAGCGCCCTGCCACCGCGGGGCTGGAAGCTCAGCGGGAGCCCTGGCAGCGCGGATACCGGCGCCCTTCTCGACGGCCGCCTCGACACCCGATGGGCGACGCGGGCGCCACAGAAGCACGGTGACTGGCTCCAGGTCGATCTTCCCGAGCCCACCCTGCTGGTGGGCGTCGACCTCGACCTCGGCCCGTACCGCCAGGACTACCCGCGGGGTCTTGCCCTGGAGATCGCGCGCGACGATGGGTCGTGGGAGCTGATCCCCGCCACGCCTTTCGTCATCGGACCGCTCCGCTGGGCGGGCACCCACCTACTGCGCGAAGGCGCAGAGCGCGTCGCGCTCCGCTTCTCCCCGCTCCGGATCCGGTCGCTGCGGCTGATCCAGACCGGCGCCGATCCCGTGTTCGACTGGTCGGTGGCGGAGCTCCGACTGCTGGCGCCATAACCGGAGCGAATCAGCCGCGTCGGCCCAGGAACCCCGGGGACCAGCTGCTTGATACCGTCGAGCAGCGGGCGGCCCAAGGAACGCGGGGCCAAACGCGCGCACGGGCGCGTTGTCGTCCCGGCGAGCTTGAGCGCCGTCTCCCGGT
>CAZDYT010000050.1:2465-13106 GCA_964509395.1 uncultured bacterium | reverse complement strand
CGAGGTCGGAGATCGTCTTGATCTGCGCCAGCTCCTCCCACTTGCCGCGCTCCTGCAGGTAGAACTCCAGCTCCACCGCCGCGTCGAAGTGGTCCTCGATGGCGCGCTTGCCCCGGCCGGTGATGATGATCAGCCGGTCCAGCCCCGCGGCGACCGCCTCTTCCACGACGTACTGGATCATCGGCTTGTCAACGAGCGGCAGCATCTCTTTCGGCTGGGCCTTCGTGGCCGGCAGGAAACGCGTGCCGAGGCCCGCGGCCGGGAAGACGGCGGTCCGTACACTCATGCGGTAGACTCCATCCCGCTCGGGAGGGTGAGCGGTTTCTGGTCGGGAGCGACGTGGACCACCCGCCGGGGGTCGGGGACCTTCACGACCGCGGGTCCTCGGAGGACCGGCTCTCCGTCGCGCCCTTGGCCACGCCTCGCGCGTGGCGGCCCAGGCGGCGGATCTCCCGGACGGCCTCGAGGGTGACGAAGTAGGTCGCGCTGGCCAGCACGATGCCGACGACGGTGGTGCCGACGAAGAGCGGCCTGGACACCTCGAACATCATGCGCCAGAGGACCCAGAAGAGCTGCACGAGTGTGCCGGCCTGCTCGCGGGGATTCAAGCTGAGGTAGGGTGCCGCGGCCTCGACCAGGCTGCCCACGTTCCATGACACGGCGAGGGTTCCCCTCAGGATCGCCTCGCCGAGCTTGAGGCAGAAGGCGTAGATGAAGGGCGCGAACCACGGGAGGTTGAACCACGCTCCGGTGATCGTGGCCGCCTTGTTGAGGCGGAAGAGGAAGGCGGCGAGCAGGGCGAGGAGCGTGTGGAGGCCATAGAGCGGCGTGGTCCCGATGAACACGCCGACGGCCACAGCCAGGGCGAGCCGCGACGGCTCCTCGTCGAGGTGGAGGACCGCCGTGACACGTCCCCGGAACCGGCGCCAGAAGAAGAGCACCAAGCGGTGCGCTCGGCGGTGCCCGCCTACGACGGGGACTGGCCCTCGGCGGGCCCCTCCGCGATCGTGACGGGTAGCGAGATCTCCTTGCCTTTACGGATGAGCCGAAGGGTCACCGTTTGACCGACCGGGGCGTCCAGGACGAGCCGTTGGAGGTGCTGCAGGTCCTCCACGACCACGTCGCCGAACTTCAGGATCACGTCGTTCTGGAGGAGGCCGGCTTTTTCCGCCGGTCCCCCGGGCAGGACGCGGGCGACGACGGCGCCCTTGTCGCTGGGCGCCCCCAGCGCCTGGGCGAGCTCGTTCGTCAGCGGCTGGAGCGACACCCCGAGCCACCCGCGGACGACCTTGCCCTTCGCCACGAGCGCCTTCGCGACGCTTCGGGCGGTGTTGATCGGGATCGCGAAGCCGATCCCCTGGCCGGTGGAGACGATGGCTGTATTGATGCCGATGACCTCCCCGCGGAAGTTCAGGAGCGGGCCGCCGGAGTTTCCGGGGTTGATCGAGGCATCCGTCTGGATGAAGTTCTCGTGTGGCGCGATGCCGACCTCCGAGCGGCCGGTCGCGCTGATGACGCCGACGGTCACCGTCTGCTCGAGCCCGAACGGGCTGCCGATGGCGATCGCCCACTCGCCGACCTGGAGCCGGTCGGAGTCGCCGAGGGGGGCCGCGATGATGCCCTCCTGCGGGATGCGGATCACGGCGAGGTCGGTCTTGGTATCGGTGCCGACGACCTTCCCGCGCAGCTCCCGCTTCGAATTGAGGCGAACGGTGATCTCGTCGGCGCCCTTGATCACGTGGAGGTTGGTGAGGATGTGGCCCTGCGTGTCGATGATCACGCCGGACCCGACCCCGGCGCGCTCCCGCTCGGAGGGCGGCATCTGGCCGAAGTAGCGATCGTAGAAGTCCTTGAACGTCGGATCGCCCGAGAAGGGGGCGGTGCCGGGGGGCCGCTGGCGCCGGAGAAAGTGCGAGGTGGCGATGCTCACGACCGCGGGGCGCACCTGCTCGGCGACGCGCACGAAGGCGCTCTGCATCTCCTCGGTCGTCGGCGCCGCCGTCACGCCCTGTCGGGCGCGCGGGAGGCCGGGGAGCCGAACGCCGGTGAGCTGCAGGCCGAGGCCCAGGCCGACGCCGACCGCCAGCGCCAGGACGGCGCCCACCGCTAAGCGCGCGAAAACGCTTCGCATGTCCTCGGGCAGACCAAAATGCGCTTGACTTCACGACCGCGGCCGCTATACATCGAGGCGGAGCCTCTCATGGGTATCCTCGGTCGCCGCTACGCCCACGTGTCGCTCGGGCTCGTGAGCGTCCTCCTGATCGTGGCCGTCATCGCGTGGATCCTCGTACGCTGGGTCGACGGCGTGTGGGAAACCGCCTTCCGCATCGCCGCGCCGGCCCGGGCGGTCGTCACCATCGCACCGGCGCCGGCTCTGGCTCCCGCAACGCCCCCGGCCCCTCCTCCTGAGCCCGTCGAGCCTCCCGCGGCTCCCGGGCCGCCGACACCGCCCCCACCGGATCCCGCGCCGGCCGCCGAGCCCCCGGCCGCCGTCCCTCCCGCCGAGCGCTACGTCCTCGAAAGCGGGCCGTTCACCTCCGCCGACGCGGCTGATCGGATCGAGGACCAGCTCAACCGGCTGGGCTACGCGACGGTCCGATTTCGCAAGCAGGAGGTGCGACGCCTCTACGTCGTGATCGCGACCGGCTTCCCGTCCGCGCGCGAGGCTCGGCGTGGGGCCACCGAGGTCGGGCGTGGCACCGTCGTCGAGACCGAGGACGGCGCGGAGTTCCAGGTCGACCGCCTGCCGTCGCTTCACGAGGCCATCGCGGTCGCGCGTGCCGTGCGCGCGCGCGGCTTGGAGGTGCGCGTGGACGAGGACCTCAGCCCGGCGGCGATCTACCACCTCCGGTATGGCCAGTTTGGGAGCGAAGCGGCCGCCCGCGCCCGCAGCGAGGAGCTGGCTCTGTTCGGGCTCGCGAGCCGCGTCCTCAAGGCCCGATAGATTCCGGACAGGGCCTCGCCCCCGGGTGCGGGCGGCCACCCCGTCAGGCCACGAAGGGCGGGATCGGGGGCACCTCGAGGAGCTGCGCTTTGACGTCCACGACGCCGGGGACCGTGCGCGCCACCTCCCCGGCCTTCTCGAGGGCGGCCGTGCCCTCGAGCTGGATCAGCCCGCGGTCGGCCTCGACGTTGATCCGGTACTTGCGCGTCTCCGGGTTGGCCGCGAGGGCGGTCCGGACGCGGGAGGCGAGGGCGCGGTCGCGGACCATCTGGCGCGAGGTCTCGGTCGCGGCGAGCTCCGGACCGTGCAGGAGGCCGACGATCAGGTTGACCCCGGCCTCGTTCGAGAGCTTCTCCGTGTTGATCACGAGGTCGTACAGGGCCGGGTCGCCCCAGTCCACGTCATAGAGGTACCGCATCCGCCCGAACTTTTCCTGGTCGCTGCGCCGGACCATCTCGGCCGTGGTCCGGACGTCCACCGTTTCCCCCATCTGCTCCGTCATCTTCTTCATCACGCGCTTCACGCGCAGCTCGAAGGGCGCCATCACCCGGACGCGGAGCGCGTGCGCAATCCCCCGCAGGAGGAACTGGCCCCCCCGCCCCATGATCACGACGTTGTCGCCCTCGGCGACATCGAGGAGCGCGGACTGGAGGACCGTGATGAAATGGCGCGTCTCGACGGCGAAGCGCTCGAAGAGTGATGGCTTCGTCTCGTCGAGATGGGAGAGCTTCTCCACGCCGACCCCGTACTCGCGCGCGGCCTGCGAGATCATGTCCTGGTCGACGTACCGGTAACCGAGCCGCTCGGCCAACGCCGCGCCGATCTCGGCCCCGCCCGACCCCATCTCGTGGGATAGCGGCACGATGGCCATGGGAGCACCTCCCCACCTGACGGAGGGGTCAGTCTTCCTCCACCACCTCGAACTCCTCCCGCGGCGCCCCACAACCGGGGCAGCGCTCGGGAGGGGTCGTTCCCAAGTGGATGTGACCGCAGCGCAGGCATCGACAAACCAGCTGCACGGGGCCTCCGGTGAAGGCCACCTCTATTCTAGCCGATGGCCCGAGCGGCGAGAAGTGCCATGCGACCGAGTCTCCCGTTGGCTTGACCAGACCGCCTGAGACATGGCATAGATGCCATCGTGAGTTTGCTCAGGTTGGCGTACCTCGGGCTCGCCGCCGGCCTCGTGGTCTACGGGGCCATCCTGCTCTGGCTCGGGTTCCGGCGCCCCTCGCGTCCCGCCGGCACGCTGCTCCGCCTCGTCATGGGGCTGGCCGTGCTGGTCGCCCTCGCAGGGACCGCGGCCGCGGTGATCCTCGAGGCGCGCGCGTCCCAGCCCTGGTAAGGCGAACGCCATCGGGCCCACCCGCGGCCGTCGGTCGTGGGTCCCTGCCCCCCGGATCGAGAACGGAGCGCGGCCCTAGCGTCCGCGCGGACTCCGGGCGGCGCGCGGCTTCGGGGGTGGCGCGCTGGGCGTTGCCACCGGCGTGAGCGCGCCGTCGGTGATGCCGGCGACGGTGATCCCGGCCTCGGCGAGCGGCTTGGCGATCCGGTCGCGGATCCAGTGCTCGTCCCACCACTCGAGCGGGCTCGTGTACACGCCGTGAATCAGGACGGCGAAGTGTAGGTGATCCCCCCCGGCCAGGCCCGTCTCGCCGCTCCGCCCGAGCATCTCTCCCTTCGCGACGGTCTGTCCGACCTTGACCGCGATCTCCGAGAGGTGGCCGTAGAGCGTGGAGAGGCCGAGGCCGTGATCGAGCACCACTATGTTGCCGTAAATCCCGTTCGGCCCGGTGAAGGCGACGCGCCCCGCATTCGACGCCTCGACGGGACTCTGCTTGCGTGACGCCAGGTCGATGCCGAGGTGCCACTGGCTGTCCACCACGCGTCCGTCGAACGTGTAGGTGCGCTCCTCCGGGAAGTTCGCGAAGACCTTCGTGTTCGGCTGCTGGCGGAAGACGCCCTGCCAGAGCGGCTTGGGCGCGCTCCCCGTCCGGGCGACCTCGCGGATCTTCGCCTCCGCCGCCTTTCGCCCCGCGCGGTTCACCTTGAGGAAGGCTTCCAGCAGCTCTCCGCCCGACGCGGTCCCCGGCGTCTGGGGGGCGAGCTCGGGCACCTTCCGCTGGAGAAACGCCTCGGTCAGGTGGAGCGTGTCCTTCGGGAAGCGCGTCGGGAGGAACGTCACCGGCACGCCGATCACTCGCTGATTCCCTGCCTCGTCCTCCGCGACGAGGGAGGGCGGGATCTGGGCTCCGTTCCAGGGGATGGTGAACAGCGCGACATGAACGGCCGGGTCCTGCGTGAGGCCCGCGGTGCCCGGAAAGAGCTCGGCACCCACCTGGACGCCCGATCGTGTCACCCCTGCCACGCGGTACACGACGATCCCGGCTCCCGCGTGCTTGAGGTAGCCGGTCGCCGTGCGCAGCTCGAGCGTCGGCGGCGTGAGATCGACCGTGAAGCGATGGACCAGCCGCGGGCGGGGGTCGGGGCGCGGCCGCCAGACGGTGTCCCGCGCGAACACGTGGAGCTCTGCCGGCCCCTCCTTGAGACCGAGTGCCCCGGCGTCCAGCGTGAGCGGCCGCTCGGCCTCCCGCGGCGCCCCGGCCGGGAACTCTTCGGTGAGAACGGGTCGCGGCGGGCCGGCCTGGATCACCAGCGCCTCGAGGGATTTGAGCCGGCCCGCGGAGGCACGGAGCCGCAGCGTGACCGTGCGTTTGGGGTGGCCGAGGGCGGCCATCGCGGGATCCAGGGCGACGGCGACGAGGGGCTGGCGCTGGCGCCACACCACGAGCCCGCCGGCGAGCCCCAGGAGGACCAGCACGGCGAGCCAGAGCTTCCACGCGCGGCCCATCACCGCCGCATCGTACACAGCCTCCCGCGCGCGGTCAACGTTTTCGACGCGCGCGGGAGCCCGGGGAGGAGCCTCACCCGCCTCCCGTGAGCCACTCGGCGAGCTGCGGCGCCGAGGCGCGCTCGGCGAAGCGGGCGAAGTGCCGGGCGGCGTACCCCATGAAATCGAACGCGAGCCCCGAGATGCCGACCTGCACCAGGCCCCACATGGCCTCGCGCAGATCCGAGACGAGCCGCATGAGCCCGAGGCGTAGGAGCGCGGCGTCGGAGACGTCGCCGGCGTAGAGGTCGAGGAGTCGGTGCTCGTCGGCCGGACGGAACTCGCCGTTCGCGGCCAGGTTGCCGAGGTCGAAGAACGGGTCGCCCATCGCCGCGTACTCCCAGTCCAGGATGCGGATCCGCGCGCCGTCGTCGATGAAGTTCGCGGCGAGGAGGTCGTTGTGACAGGGGACCGCGGGGGCAGGGGGGAGCGCCGCTTCGATGCGACGGCTGACGGCGAGCCAGTCGTCGAGCCCTGACGGTAGCGTGACCCGGTGCCGGATCGCGACCTCGCGGTAGGCCTCGACCGCCCGGAAGGCGGAGAAGGTTCCGGGGATCGGCGGCGCGCCGTGGACCCGCCTGAGGGCCGCCACGACCCGCCCGAGCGTGGCGGGGTCCCGGACGTCTTCCGGGGCGAGGACGCGTCCGGGGATGAAGCGCGTGACGAGGGCAGCCTCCTCGGGCAGCGCCCACACCACCTCGGGGCCGACCCCGGCCCGGGCGGCCGCGACGGTCGCCGCATGTTCCCGGGCACGGTCGATCCCCAGGAGCCCGGCACTCCGGCCACCGATGCGGACGACGAAGGGCTCGCCGTCGACGTCCACCCGGTAGTTTTCGTTGGTGATGCCGCCCTCGAGCGGCACGATCCGAACGGACGCGGCGCCCGCCCAGTGCGGGACGCGCGCGATGACCTCCCGGACGGTCAGAGGCGGCGCCAGCGGCGCGTCACGCGGAGCCGCGGGGCGGCGGCGATGACGGCGTCGGAGACGGGGTGGGTGCCCATGGGGATCAGCGCGTCGGTGGCCGCGGCGCGGCGGGCCAGCTCGGCCTGGGGCAGCTCGTCCTCGGTCGGGTTGGTCTCGACGGTGCCGGCGCCCTCGAGGATCGCCCGCGCCTCGGGCTCGATGGGCCAGGTGACGAAGATCCTGGCGCTCCCCATGTCGCCGCGAGCCTAGCCGCGCGCGCCCGCGGCTGTCAAGGCGTGCCAGCCCCTTGCTTTCTGGCCGGGACTCTGGCCCGATGGAGCGGGGAGGATCGGCCATGCTCGCGTGCCGGGAACGCTCGTTCGCGGGGCTGGCCCTGGTGGTGCTGGCGTTCGTCATCGCCCTTGCCGGGCCGGCGGCCAGCCAGCCGACCTGCGCGCCGACCCGCGCCGACGCCGAGGGGCCCTTCTACCAGCCGAACGCCCCCGAGCGCGAGAGCACCGGTCGGGGTCTCGTCGTCTCCGGCGCGGTGCGGTCCGCCGCCGGGTGCGGCCCGCTCGCCGGCGCACGCCTCGAGTGGTGGTCGGCCAGCCGGACAGGCGAGTACGACGACGAGCACCGGGCGACCCAGCGGGCGGCCGCCGAGGGCCGCTATCGCTACGAGACGGACTTTCCCCCGCGTTACGGGTTCCGGCCGCCCCACCTCCACGTCCGCGTGACCGCGCCGGCCCACCGCACGCTGGTCACGCAGCTCTACCCGAAGCCCGGCCAGAGCTCGATCCAGGTCGACTTCGTCCTGCGGCGCGACTGAGCGCCCGGCTCGAGGCGGGAAGCGGCCCGCGCCACGGGGAGCACGGAGCTTGGGCCGCCCCGGGTCCGCCTCCGGCGCCGCGCCCGTTCGGGGGCGGAGCGGTGGGGTCTGAGCCCGGCTTCGGCCGGGCCGCCGTCAGGCCTCCGGCGGCCGCGCGCGCGCCACGCCGATCATGCTGTCCCGGGTGACGAGGCGCGCCAGCCCCTCCTCGGTCATGTGCTCGGTGCCGGGCGGCCGCCGGGGAATGACCAGGTAGCGCAGGTCCGCGGTGCTGTCGAGGATGCGGACCTCGACGTTCGGGTCCAGCTCGGTCCCGAACTCCTTCAGGACGCCGCGCGGGTCGGTGACCGCGCGCGAGCGATAGTTGAGGCTCTTGTACCAGTCCGGAGGCAAGCCGAGGATGGCGCGGGGGTAGCACGAGCAGAGCGTGCACACGACCATGTGGTGCGCGTCCTCCGTGTTCTCGACGACCTTGAGCGGGATCGCGCCCGCGTCGATGCCCAGCTCGGCGACCGCGGCCTTCGCGTCCGCCAGCAGGCGCGCCTTGAACGCCGGGTCCACCCAGGCGCGCGCGACCACGCGGGTGCCCTGGGCCGGCGTGCGCGAGTCCATGTCCTCCACCTGTCGGCGGATCTCGTCGGCCGTGAGGACGCCCTTCTCGACCAGGAGCGCCTGGATCGCGGCTGTCCGCTTCTCGTAGTAGCTGAGCTTGTCGTCGGCGCGGATGGGAGCGTGCGGGTCGTGCCCGTGGCTGTGAGCGTGTTCGTCGCGCATCGGTCCCTCCAAGCCCTTCAGGCGGGCTCGAGCCAGTGCTCGTAGAGGTCGGCGAGGAGCGTGTCCCGCGACGGCGGGCGGGGGGTGGACCAGATCTGCGCCCGGTCAAAGGCGACCATGTACAGGACCTGCTTCGGGAGTCCCTCCCCGCCGTAGGCGAGCGACTCCGGGTTGCGGAAGGCGCCGTGCACCGTCTCGATCCAGCCGGCCTTGCCGCGGACGTAGCCGGGAGTCCGGCAGTGTCCGGCCGGCACGGCCGTCCGCACCCGAACGCGGTCGCCCGGCTTGAACCGAGCGGTGATCGGCGGATCGTGGGCTACCACGCGCCGCGGGCCTCCAGGTCCTTGACCTTGCGGTCGATCTCCTCGCGCGTCAGGACGCCCTTCTCGACCATGAGCTGTTCGATGGCGGTGATCCAGCGCTCGTAGTAGCGGAGCGCCTCGTACGCGCCCGGGCCGAGGCCCTCGACGGCCCGGCGGTGCTCGTCCACGCGGATCAGCTGCTTCCGCGACAGGAGCACCATGAGGGCGTCGATCCGCTTCTCCCACATCGAGTACTCGTGCTCGCTGCGGTCGATGGGCCCGGCGTCGGGCCACCCGCCGCGATCGTGCACCTGCGACATCGCCGTCCCTCCTGGAACCTCAGCCCCCGGCGGCCTGCGGCGAGAGGGCGGGCACGCTCACCATGCCCTGCCTCGCCTTGAGCGGCGCCGCGAGCGGCACGCGCAGGCTGTCGCCCTGGGCCCAGGCCGCGAGGCCGGCGCCGGCGGCAAGGGCCGGCACGACGCTGATCGTGAGGAGCGTGCGGAGCCAGCTGCGAGTCATCGGCGAACCGCCTCGGGGGCGGCACCTCCCCTAGCCTGGAGCGCGCGGGTCTCCTCCGCGGTGAAGCCGAGGTCCCGCAATACCTCCTCCGTGTGTTGACCGAGTCGCGGGGCTGGCGCGCGCACCGCGCCGGGCGTGGCGGAAAGCTTGACGGGAATGCCGAGCACGCGGTGGCGGCCGACGGTCGGGTGCTCCAGCTCGAGGACCATCTGGCGCGCCGCCACCTGGGGGCCGGCGAAGACCTGATCGAGGCGGTTCACGGGGCCCGCGGGGATCCCCGCGGCCTCGAGGGCGGCGATCCACTGCGCGGCGGGCCGGCGCCGGAAGGCGACCTCGAGCTCGGCCTCCAGCGCGTTCATGTGCGCGACGCGGTCGGCATTCGTCTGGAAGCGGGGGTCCGCCAGCAAGTCGTCGCGCTCGATGAGGCGGCAAAGCCGCTGCCAGAGGTGCTGGGGATTGCCCGCGAGGACGAACCACGCACCGTCCGCGCCCTGGAAGGCCTGATACGGCGCCCCGCTCGGGTGGGCCGACCCGAGCCGTCCGACGACCTCGCTCGTGGCGAAGTAGCGCGCCGCGTGCCACACCGACCAGGCGACCGGGACCTCGAAGAGCGAGGTGTCCACCTGCTGGCCCTCCCCGGTGCGGTCCCGCGCTCTGAGAGCGAGCAGGATCCCGATCGCCGCCCACATCCCGCAGCCCATGTCGGCTACCGTAATGCCGCACTTCGCCGGCGGGCCGTCCGTCTCCCCCGTGACGCTCATGAGCCCGCGCATGGCCTGGGCGATCAGGTCGTAGCCGCCCCGCTCCCGGTAGGGCCCCGTCTGGCCGTAGCCCGAGAGCGAGCAGACGATGAGGCGCGGGTCGGCGGCGCGGAGCGTCGCCGGCCCCAGGCCGAGGCGATCGAGCGTCCCGGGCCGGAAGGCCTCGACGAGGACGTCGGCGCGGGCAATGAGACGCATGAACGCCTCCCGGCCCCGCGCGTCCTTGAGATCCAGGACCACGCTCTTCTTCCCGCGGTGGAGGGTGAGGTAGCCGGCACCCTCGCCCTTGAGGAACGGCGGGAAGCGCCGGCTCTCGTCGCCGATCCCCGGGCGCTCGATCTTGATGACCTCCGCCCCCATGTCGGCGAGGATCATGGTGCAGAACGGGCCGGCGAGGTTCTCGGTCAGGTCAACGACGCGGAGGCCGTCGAGGGGCGCGGGCATGATGCCCCGAGTATAGGAACCGCCCCGCAGCCGGTCAAGGCGGCTGCCCGTCGCGACGAAGGGCGCCGGCTGGTCAGCGAGTCTCAGGCCCGGAGGCCGGGACGGCCGCGCGGCGGGTACCCGCTCGCGGGTGGGCCCTGCGCGTCCCGGCGGAGATGATCCTGGAGCACCTCTCGGCGGGGCGCGCGCTCAAGGTGCTGGCGCTCGCCCTGGGCGATCCCGCCAGGGCCGTGGAGGCGGCACGCAAGCCGGCGGAGAAGATCGTCGAGGAGCT
>CAZDYT010000050.1:0-2455 GCA_964509395.1 uncultured bacterium | reverse complement strand
CCCGGCGGAGATGGTCCAGGCGACGGGGATCGGTCACGGCGCTACTCCTGGCCCGGTTGGGAGAAGAACGGCGGGGGCGTCGGGCTGTGGTCCTCGAAGAGCTCGGCCGCCTGTCGTTGGCGCGCGCCCGCCAGCGCCTGGGGGGATACATCCCGCAGGAGCGCGTAGAGATGTTCGGCGGCCAGCGCCGGAGGGATCAGCACGTAGTCCGCGCCCTCCGCGTAAAGCCGCCGCGCCCCCGCGACGGTGTCGGCGGTCACGATCATGCAGGCGCCCGGGGCCAGGCCGCGCACCTGACGGAGGAGCCGGAGGTTGTCGGTGCCCTTCAGGAACCAGTCGGAGATGCCGGACACCACCACCGAGGCTCTCTCGATGCCCGCGTGGCGCAGGGTCTCCGTGTTCGAGACGTCCCCGTAGTGGCAGTCGACGCCGTCGGCCTGCAGCCGATCGAGCGTCTCCGGATTGAAGTCGATCGCCAGGATCCGCCGCTTCAGCGCAGGGCTCTCGCGCTCCAGGTGCTGAAGGAGCGCGAGCCCTTCGCGGGAGACGCCGAGGACGAACAGGTCGCGCGTCTCCTCCGCGGCCGGCGGCGCGGCACCCTCGCGCGCGAGCTGCGCCCGGGCATTGAGGCGTCGCGGCAATCCCGTGAACGCGAGCGCCCGCGCCAGCCCGGTCGCCAGGGGATGACTCAGGAGGATCCCGTAGGTCGACAGGATCGAGGTCAGGGGGAGGGTATACAGCACCAGCGAGGCCGCCGCCGGGCTCACGTGCCCGTACCCGACGCCCAGGCTCACGATCACGAGCGAAAACTCGCTGATCTGGGAGAGGTTGATCGCTACGACGCCCGCGGTCCGGGTGTCGAGTCTCAGCAGCGCGGCGATCGGAAACAGGGCGAGAAAGCGGCTCACGATCACGAAGGCGGTCGCACCGACGGCGAGCAACAGCAGCGCCAGCGACGGCTCCGGGATCCTGAGGCCGAGCGACACGAAGAACAGGGTGACGAAGAAGTCGCGGACCCCGACGATCCGGGACACGACCTCGGTCCCGTACGGGAAGGCCGCAATGACCATGCCCGCGACGAGGGCGCCCATCGCTCTGGACAGGCCGACCCAGCCCGCGACCCCCGAGACCACGAAGCACCACGCCATGGTCGTGAGGAGCAGCAGTTCGGGCGACGCGGCGATGGCACGGAAGAGGCCGGGCAGCACGAACCGGGCCAGCAGCAGGGCCGCCAGGACGAGGCCGCCGCCCGCGGCGCAGGCTCGGAGCAGGGCGAGCGACCGCAGGTCGTGGAGGTTCGGTTGAAGCGCCAGGAAGGCGATCGCCCAGAGGTCCTGGAAGATCAGGATGCCGAGGGTGACCCGTCCCCCGAACGTGCCCATCTCGAACTTGTCGACGAGGAGCTTGACCACGATGAGGGTGGAGGAGAGGCTCATCGCCACCGCCAGGTAGAGCTGGTCGAAAGGACCCCCGGCGGCGGCCGCGACCCGGTGGAAGGCCAGCCACGCGAGCCCCGCGCAGATCGGGAACTGGAGCACGCCGCTGACGATGATCGTGCGTCCCGCCTGGGCCAGGCGGGGGACGCTGATCTCGAGCCCGATGATGAAGAGGAGCAGGATCAGCCCGATCTCGGAGATCAGCTCGATGCTCGCTTCGTCGGTCACGACGCCCAGGCCCACGTGGGGTCCCAGCAGCGCCCCGCCCAGGATGTAGCCGAGGATGAGAGGCTGGCGCAGCCGGCGCGCCAGCAGGGCAAACGCGGCGGCGCAGATGATGCTGACGCTGATGGCAGCGAGGAGGTTCACGCTACGAGTGGCGGAAGCGAGGCGGTTCCTTGGCGAAGAAGGCGCGGACCCCTTCGCGGCAGTCGTCCGTCTTGAAGACCGCATCGCTCAGCGTGAGCGTCCGCGCGATCGCTTCGTCCTCCGGCACGTCGAGACCCAGGTCGATCGCCTGCTTTAGGAGCGACAGCGCACGACCCGGACGGCTGGCCAAGACGGCCGCCAGCTCCAGCGCGGTCGCGAGGGCCTGCCCGGCCGGAACCACCCGGTTCACGAGACCCCAGCCGAGCGCCGTCTGAGCGTCGATCGGGTCCCCGACGAACGCGAGCTCCTTGGCCCGGCCCTCGCCGATCCGGCGGGCGACCCGGACGGTGCCCCCGCTCCCGGGGAAGACGCCGAGCTTGATCTCGGGCAGCGCCAGCCGGACGTCGGCGCCCGCGATCAGGATGTCGCAGCAGACGGCCAGCTCCAGGCCGCCGCCGTAGGCGAGGCCGCTCAGCGCCGCGATGGTGGGGCGGGGGAAATCGTCCAGCTTGCCGTACGTCTCGTTCTCGAGGGCGAGCTTCCGGGGCACGACGTCCTCGCGCACCGCCGCGAACTCGTGGACGTCCGAGCCGGCGCCGACCGCCCGCCCGCCGGCGCCGGCCACCACCAGCACGCGGACCCCGGGGCCC
>CAZDYT010000049.1:0-13130 GCA_964509395.1 uncultured bacterium | reverse complement strand
GCCCGTTCGCCGCGTCACCCGCCCGTGCCGTCATGCCCTTCGCGAATTATCCGGGTTAGAAGGTTCGAAGCGCCCGGCTTCCGGTCAATGGGTCAAGCTTCATCGGCGGGATGCGATGGGGATCGGCCACGGCACTAGAAGACCGAGCACGTGAGCGGCGAGCCAGTCGCGTTGTAGGTGATCGTCGTGGTCGCGCCCTGGCTGACCGTGAAGGGGAACGCCGGGCACGCGCTTGCGCCCGAGTAGTAGGTCCCGCTCAGGGCGGTGTAGGAGCCTACAGGGGCATTCGAGATCGTGGTTGAGCCGAGGGGAGCGATGCTGAACGGCCCGTACGCCTGGGGACCCGAGATCACCGGTCCATCCAAGGTCGTGCTGGCGGAGCTATTGACGATGACGATGGTCCCCACCGCCGTGACGGTCACCTGAGTCGTCGCGGCGCGGGTCGCCCGGCCGTCACTCACCGCGCAGGTGACGTTGAAGGTCCCCCCACTCGACGAGCTGAACTGGGTGTTGGGCCCCGAGGTGGTGGAGAGCCCACCGCCGCTCGAGCTCCAGGAGAAGGTGAGGGTGTCCGCCGGGTCCGGGTCCGTGGCGCGACAGGCGCAGGACGTGGAGTCTCCCGTGAGCACCGCTGACGGGTTGCACGAGACCGACGTCACGCGCGGGGGCTCGTTGACGGCCACGCGGATGGCCAGGGTGAGCGGCTGCCCCGGGATGACGTCGGCCTCGGTCTGGCCGGTGAAGCTCCTGGTCCCGTCCAGCTTGACGCACGTGAGCACGACCGTGAAGGTGAAGTGTCCGAACGGGATCACCAGCTGGAGCCGACCGTCGGCCGGGATCGGAGCGCTCAGCGACAGCCCGGCGCCGGTGACGCTCAGCACGCCGGTGCAGTTGGTCGGCAAGAGAGCGGTCTCGAGGCCGGCCAGCTTGACGGTGACCTCCGTGGGCCCGGTCGGCCCCGTACTCCGGCTCTTGTCACCACCGCACGCCTGGGCGACGGCCGCGACGGCGAGGAGCCACGCCGCCCATCGCCAGAGACGCCGAGGACCGACCACAGCACGCATGACCATGACCTCCCACACTCCGGGGCGGGCGCCCGCACGCCCGCCTACCGCACACGCGCGCTAGAGTTCTTGAAGCACCACACTCGCGGTCAATGGGTCAAGCTTCACCGCGCTAGAACCGGTAGGTGACCCGAACATCCGCGTGGACCCCGCGGAACGTGCTGTCCCGGGGAAAGAGAGGACTCTGTTTGGCCTCCAGGATGAAGTAGGCGACTCCCGCGGCGATCGAAAAGGTCCGCGTCGGGCTCCACATGACGGCCGGCCCGAAGGCGACCTTCGTCCGGCCGCCATCGCGGAGCGGGTCGCCGACCGGGTAGTCATTGGCCGCCACGTGCCGGACGGCGGCCGAACCCTCGACCGTCCACGCATCGGTCAGGATGTAGCCCAGCGTGACGGCGGCCTGGAAGTCGTTCCCGTTGCTGTTGCGCGGCTCGGTCGTGAACCGGCCGGCGGCGTCCGGCCGCTCGGCCTTGAATCGGACGACGTCGCGCAGGGTGACCGTGGCGTACCACGGCTCGGGCCGCCACTCGGCGGTGACGCGGAAGTCCAGCTCGTCGCCTTCGCGGAAGGCCTTCACCCCGCCGCGCTCGTCGGCGGTGAAGTAGGTGTAGCTGGCGCGCGCGAGGATCCGGACGACGTCGGCGACATAGGCGTCGCCGAGCGCCACGACGGTCAGCTCGTCCCCGGGATCGAAATCGTCGTTCGGCGCGTCCGCCGTCGGATCGTACTCGCCCGTCTTGAGGTAGCCAACACCGAGGCCGACCCCGAACGCGCCGAAATTGCGGTACGCCACGATCGTCGGGTTGATGTCGAACCCCTTGCCGAACCGGTCGAGGGCCACCAGATCCCGGTCCTGCAGGGCGGGGAGCTGGCGCGCCTTGAGCCGGCTGACCCCCGTCGGGAGGCCGAGATCCAGGCCCGCCTGAATCTCGGTTTGGGCGATCGTCAGGCGGTAGTAGCCGGAGAGGGTCGTATCCGTGAAGCCGGTGATGGAGCCCTCCGGAGCGTCCCCGGGATCGCGCTCGGCGTTTCCGTACGCCCCGCGGAAGCTCACTCCCCAGTCCGGGGTATCGAACGCGAGGCTGAAGGGCGCCAGGATCTCGTGCCCGCTTTGCCCGGAGCCGCTCCACGCATCCACGTGGACGCCGGTCCGCAGGGTCCACTCGTCCGCCGCGGCCCACGGCACACCGACCACGGCCACCCCCAGCCCAAGGACCCCCACGCGACTGAGCCACCGGCCATAACCCACGAGGTGCCCCTCCCCGTTCGCCCCATGCCGTCCGCCCGTCGAGCATCCGCTGCCGGACGCCGCGGCCACTCGAGGATGATCAGTCGGTCGTGATGATGATGCTCACCGCCCCTTCGGTCGCCGCCGGTGCGCGGCCGGTGCCGGCCGGCACCCCGGGGGCCAGTGTCTGCGTGCCGCCGAACGCCTTCGCTCCGATCGTCTTCTCGTCGGAGAGCTTGGCGCCGATCGACTGGATCGCGACCCGATCGGGGTCCGGCGGCCCCACGGTCGCCGATTGGAAGGCCAGCACCTTCAGGACGGAGCGCTTGTCCCGAAGGGGGATCACGCCGCAGGGCTCCGGGGCTTTGCCCGGCTCGACCCGGGTCCACCGGTTCCGGCTGCAGACCACCGAGTTGCCGACCCGCGACGTGGTCTCGACGGCGCCCTCGAACGTGTAGACTCGCGTGACCGCGGCGGCGTCCTGGACGACGGCGAAGTCGGTCTGCCGGACCGCCGCGACGGCCGTCGGGGTCTCCACGGCAAAGGCCCCCTGGGCAGCCGCCACCTTCGCGATCAGCTGGCGCGCGACCCAGGCGCGGGCGTAACCGGCCGTCAGGCTGAAGCGCGACGCGGTGGGCGCGCCGGCCGCGTCCACATCCAGCCGGTCGACCTGGAAATCCGACAGCTCTCCGATGCGGACCAGGCTTCCGTCCCCCAGCCGCATTTCCACCGCGCCGCTCCGGCCCGTGCGGACGCGGTCTCCCTCCGAAAGGCGTGCGCCCTTGGCCACGGGACGGGGGATCGTTTGCCCCCGAAGGATCGCTTCGGCCGGCGGGCGGGCCAGCAGGACCTCGGCAGTCCCGGTCTGCTGGGCCTCGGCCGAGGCCGCGAGCCAGAGTCCTCCGGCCACCGCGAGCATGGCCGTCCAGTACCGGATGGGTTTCATGACCGTGCCTCCCGTTCCGGGGGTGTCACGTCGATCACCTCGTAGATCTCGACGGGTTGCAGCTTGCCCTTGACGGTGACGCTCCCGAGGGGCCGCGTGGTGACGCGCTCACGGACGTAGGCGTACGTGCCTTCGCTGATGATGATCTTCCGGCGGGTCTGATAGTCCTTGGTCAGCCCCTCCAGGCGCGCGGCGAGGTTCACCTGATCGCCCGTCACGGTGTACGCGAACCGCTGGGACGATCCGAGGTTCCCGACGACCATCTCGCCGGAGCTGATGCCGATGCCGGCGGAGAGGGTCTCGCGCCCCGTGGCTCGCCACTGCGCATTGAGCCGCTCGAGGGTCTCGGCCATCTCGATCGCGGCGCTACACGCATGCAGGGCGTGCTCCGAATCCGGCAGGGGCGCCCCAAACAGCGCCATGATAGCATCGCCGATGAACTTGTCCAGGGTCCCCTTGTGGCGAAACACGACCGCCACCATCGCCGTCAGATACTCGTGCAGCACGGCGACGACTTCCTCGGGCGGGTGTCGCTCGGCGAAGGTCGTGTACCCCCGGATGTCCGAGAAGAGAACCGTCATGACGCGCCGATCCCCACCGAACGCGAGTGCCGCGGGATCCCGCGCCACCGTCTCCACGACCTCGGGGGGCACGTACTGCCGGAAGGCGCGCTTGATCCAGCGCCCCTCCGCTTCCTCGACCAGAACCTGGTAGGTGACGCTCCCGACGTGGCTCACGGCCAGCGCGGCGAGAGCGGGGAGTAGCTCCACCCAGATCCCGAGGCGGAATGCCAGGTGCGCGATCCCGGCCACCGCGCCAGCGAGCCCCAGCGCCGCGGCCGTCCCCCACAGGGCCCCGAGCCGCGGCAGGAGCAGCGGTGAGCCGGCGGCCAGCAGCAGGACCGCGACCGCTTCCGGAACCCGCAGGGCCACGTGACGCCAGAGACTCCGCCCCTCGAGGAGGTTGGCGAGGGCCGTGGCGTGGGTCTCGACCCCCGGCATCTGCGTGTCGAACGGGGTGGCGCGCACATCCATGAGGCCCAGAGCCGTGAAGCCGACCAGGACCATGTGACCCTGGACGGGTGGGGGGGACGAGCTGGTCAGTACGACGGCAGCCGACAGGTGGGGAAAGGTCCCGCGCGGCCCGTAGTACGTGAGGTGCATGAACCCGCGCTCGTCGGTCGGGGCGCGGCGCCTCCCGAGCTGGACGTGCTGGTCCGCGGTGAGTCGCACGTCCGTGCGGCGGAGCCCCAGGCCGATCCGCGCCGTTTCCAGCGCGAGGCTCGGGAAGTCGGCCTCGCCGAACCGCACGACCAGCGCCGTCCGCCGGAGGGCGCCGTCGAGGTCGGGGACCACGTTGACGTGGCCCGCGCCCGCGGCCGCCTCGTGAAAGCGCTCGAGCGGCAGGATCACCCCCGTCGCGACGAGCGGCTCGATGGCCTCCCGGGCCTCAGGCTCGGCCAGGGCGATGATCGCGCTACGGTTGAGGCGCCGGCGGGCGTCGTCGTCAATGGGCGACGTCTCGTTCGGCGCAAAGACGAAGACGTAGGGCACCACCACCCGTCGCGTCGCGGCGAGCGCTTCGGTCAGGGCTCGATCGGGGTCCGCGGCCGTCAGCGCCTCATCGAGGATCCGGGCGAAGCGCGCGCTCGACCCGCCCCCCCGATCGAGGCCGAACGCCCGATACTGCTCCGCGAGCGCTTGCGCGAGGGTGAGGCTCGTGTTCTGGTCCGGCTCGGTCAGCAGGAGATCGAGCCCGACGACGCGCGCGCCGCCCGCGTGGAGCCGCCGGACCAACTCCGCCGTCCGGGTGCGCGGCCAGGGCCAGTGCCCGATCCGCTCGAGGCTCCCCTCATCGATGGCCACGAGGGTGATGCTCGGGGGCGGGGGCATCGTCCCGCGCAGCTGCGCGTGCCAGTCCAGGATCCTCAGCTCGATTGGATCGACGATCCGCGCGACGAATGGCGGCACCCGGAGCACGCCCCCGAGCCCGATCACCCCCGCGAGGACCGCGACTCCGACGCGCACGAGCCGCCCGCGTCCACGGCGTGCCGGCGTTCGACCCGTGGTGGGCACGGCCCCGATCCTAGCACGAGGGGTTGGCGCCGCGTCCCCGCGTCCGAGACCGGGTGGACCGGGGGTGGGGGTCCCTCCGCGATTCGGATGGAGGTCGAAGAAGGTGTAGTACCTCCGGGACGCGCGCCACCTCCTGAGCCTGCGAGGCCGCGCTCGCCGCAGTCACAATTTGGTGAGGCGGATCTGGCGCTTGACGGCCTCCGCCGACTATCGGTAAGATGCTGGCGCGTTCGAGGCGCAGCGCATTCCCACCTCATTCCTGGGGAGTCGGTCCGATGGCGAAAGCAGTTCCCGTGCGCGTCTGTCTCATCGTTGTTGCGGCGATCGTCGCGCTGGTCGGCATTTCCCCGCAGCCCGTGCAGGCGCAGCTCCCGATCTCCAAGGAGCACAAGTACACCGGCGCGGGCTCGTGTGCCGCGTCCAACTGCCACGGGGCGAAGAAGCCGGCGGAGAAGCCGGGCGATCCCGACAACACGTACACGATCTGGGCGACCAAGGACAAGCACGCCAAGGCGTACACGACACTCACGAAGAAGGAGTCCGCCGACATCGCCCAGAAGATGAAGCTCGCCAAGGCGGCGGAGTCGGAGAAATGTCTGGGGTGCCACGCCCTCAACCTTTCCAAGGAGCAGCTGGTGCCCCGCGCCAAGTACGACGTCGCCGACGGGGTAGGCTGCGACTCCTGTCACGGGCCGGCCGAGAAGTGGCTCGAGGGGCACGACAAGGGGGCGAAAGAGGGGTGGCCGCACGAGAAGTCGGTGGGCCTGGGCATGTACGACACGAAGGAAGTGCTCAAGCGGGCCAATCTCTGCGTCTCGTGCCATTTGGCGATCGACGCCGAGATGGTCGCGGCCGGTCACCCGGCGATGATCTTCGAGCTCGACAACTTCAGTCAAAATCAGCCCCCGCACTGGAGGGACGTCAAGGAGTGGTTTGGCACCCTGGCCTGGGGCACCGGCCAGGCGGTCGCCCTCCGAGAGGCGTTCCAGCAGCTCGCGACGCGCGCCAAGGGGAATGTGCCCGAGGCGCTGGCCCAGGGCAGCTGGGACCAGGCGCGGGGCCACGCGATTGCCATCCGACCCCTGCTCGCTCGGGTGGCGAGCGATTCCGCCACGGCGCTGGACCAGGACATGGCCACACTGAGCGCGGCCATGGGGAAGGACAAGGCGAAGGTGGCGGCGGTGGCCACGAACGGGGCGAAGCTCGCGAACGAACTCGCCAGGCGGCTGTCCCAGACGAAATACAACAAGGACCTCGTCCTGACGGTGCTCAAGGCGCAGGTCGGCGATCCGCAGGGCGCGGTCGGAGCCGGGTTGCGCTCGGCCGAACAGGTGGCCATGGCGGTGGATAGCCTCTATCGGGCCCTGGCCGCGGTCGCGAGGCCGGCGGAGCACAAGGCAATCGACGCCGCGATCACGAAGATGTTCGACGAGCTCCCGCTGAAGCCGGCGGACTTCGACCCCAAGAAGTTCACCGCGAACTTGCAAGCGGTGGCGAAGCAGATCAAGTAGGCAGGCCCGGCCGCGGATGGACGAAGGCCGCTCGCTCATCGTTCCGGCGCTGCGTGCGATCCAGCACAAGCACGGCTTCCTGCCGGTCGACGAGCTTCGTGCCCTCTCGGCCCGCCTCCACGTGCCGGTCTATCAGCTCCACGGCGTCGCGAGCTTCTTCCCGCATCTACGGCTCCAGCCCCCCGCGCCGGTGGAGGTCCGCGTCTGCGCCGACATGTCCTGCCACCTCAACGGGGCGGCGTCGCTACTGACGGCGTTCGAGGCGGAAGCCGGGCGCGTCCCCGGGGCCGACGTGCAGACCGTCTCGTGTCTCGGTCGCTGCGATCGGGCGCCGGCCGCCGCCCTGAACGACCACATCCTCGAGTCGGTCTCGCCAGGGGAGGTGCCGGACCTCGTGCTGGCCGCGGCCGACGGGAAGCTGCGGCCGCGCCCCCGGGCGGCCGCCGAGGCCTCCGGCCTCCGGAGCGATCCGTACGGGGGCGTGCCCCGGTACGAGACGGTCCAGCAGTTCGTCGCGGCTCCCGACGGTGAGCGCGTCCTGGCGACGCTCAAAGCCAGCGGGCTCCGCGGGCTGGGCGGCGCGGGATTCCCCGCGGCCGACAAGTGGCGCTTCGTGCGCCAGGCGCCGGGAGACGTCAGGTACGTCGTCTGCAATGCCGATGAAAGCGAGCCCGGGACGATCAAGGACCGCTTCATCATGGACGCGGTGCCGCACCTCCTCCTCGAGGGCATGGTCATCGCCGGCCTCGTCACGGGCGCGCGCCGGGGCTACATCTACCTCCGCCACGAGTACGAGTCGTGTCGCGAGGCGCTCGAACGGGCGATCGGGCAGGCGCGGGAGGGCGGCGTCCTCGGGCCGCGCGTCCTCGGCTCCGCCAGCGCCTTCGAGATCGAGATCTTCATCAGCCCGGGCGGCTACATCTGCGGGGAGGAGTCGGCCCTCCTCGAGGCGATGGAGGGGAAGCGCGCTGAGCCGCGCAACAAGCCGCCCTTCCCCGGCACGTACGGGTTGCACGGCCAGCCGACCCTCATCAACAACGTCGAGACGTTTGCCTTCGTGCCGCTGATCCTGCTCAAGGGCGCCGAGTGGTTCCGCGCGCAGGGCCAGCACGGCGGGAGCGGGCTCAAGTTCGTCGGTGTCAGCGGTCACGTCCGGCGGCCCGGCGTCTACGAGGTGCCGATGGGCATCCCGGCCCGGGAGTTGATCTACGACCTGGCGGGCGGGCTTCCCCACGGGCGGGCGCTCAAGGCCTGGGCGCCGTCCGGGCCGTCGTCGGGCTACTTGCCGGCCTCCACGATCGACCTTTCGCTCGAGTGGGATGCGCTGGCCAAGGCGGGGTCGATGCTCGGCTCCGGGGCGGTGGTCGTGATCGGCGAGGGCGCGTGCATGGTCGACATGGCCCTCAACGCCGTCCGGTTCTTCCGGAACGAGTCGTGCGGGAAGTGTGTTCCGTGCCGGGTCGGGTCGCAGAAACTCGTGGAGCTCCTGACCCGGGCCGCGCGAGGCCAGGGCGGCCCCGACGACCTGACCATCGTTGAGGACATCGATCAGGCGCTGCGCCTGACGTCTATTTGCGGCCTCGGACAAGTCGCGGCGAAGCCGCTCACGTCCGTCATCGCCCATTTCCGGGACGAGGTCGACGACCACCTCGTCCGCAGGCGTTGCCCGGCCGGGGTCTGCCGGATGTAGCCAGCGGGCGGCCCGGACCCCGACTGGACCAACGCGAGGAGGAACTGCGGCCGATGCCTGTCGGAAGCGCTCCCGTCCGGCTGACGATCGACGGGCGCCCGGTCGAGGTGCTCGCCGGGACGAGCATCTTCGACGCGGCGCGCACGCTCGGGATCGCCATCCCGACGCTCTGCCACCAGCAGAACCAGACGCCGGTGGCGGTGTGTCGCGTGTGCGCGGTCGAGGTCAAGAACGCGCGGGTCTACGCGGCCGCCTGCATCCGGCCCGTCGAGCCCAACATGGAGGTCCTCACCGGGTCGCCCGAGGTGGAGCGCGCGCGCCGGACGCTGCTGGAGCTGCTACTCGCGGATCATCCGGTGCCGTGCGGTCGGCAACTCGGAACCGAGGACTGCGAGCTCGAGACGCTCGCCCACGGCGCGGGCCTCGCGACGACGCGGTTCGGCGGCCGGCCCGCGCCGCTCGACCGAGACCTCTCCCACCCGAACATCGCCGTCGACCACAGCGCCTGCATCCTGTGCGACCGCTGTATCCGGGGGTGCAGCGAGGTGCAGGCCAACTTCGTCATCGGGCGGCGCGGGAAGGGGTACGGCGCCGGGATCGCCTTCGACGCCGACGTCCCGATGGGGAAGTCGTCGTGCGTTTCCTGCGGGGAGTGCCTGATCTCGTGCCCGACGGGCGCGCTGACGCTCAAGAAGGAAGCCGTCGTCGTCGCGGGGATCGAGCCTGTCGACAAGCTGCCGGGCGAGCTGCTGACGCCGGAAGATGTCCGGGACATCCCGATCTTCCGCGGCGTATCGGGGAGCTTCCTGGAGCTGAATCGAGGCTCCGTCGCGAAGCGCACGTTCGAGCCCGGCGAGGTGATCTGCCGGGAGGGCGAGTACGGCTCGACCGCCTTCTACATCCTCAAGGGCAAGGTCGACATCTTCCTCGCCACCCCGCTGGCGCACTCCGCCAGCCGGGCGGTGGGCTCCAAGGGGGGTTTGCGCGCGGCGCTTCACAAGGTCACCGGGCTCCTGTCGCAGCGGGAGGACCCGCGGGAGGAGTCGGCGGCCACCGCGGGCTTCATCCCCATCGACGCCTCCGTGGACCTCGCCTACGGCCGGCCGTCCGCCCAGCTCGGCCCCGGGGAGCTGTTCGGCGAGATGACCTGTCTCTCCTTCTACCCACGCTCGGCGACCGTGCGCGCGGCCGAGGAGACGGTCGTCCTCGAGATGCTGCGGAACGTCCTCCAGATCCTCCAGCGGAACAAGACATTCCGCGCTCAGCTCGAGCGGACGTACCGGGACCGTGCCCTCGCCACGCACCTCCGCAGCGTCTCGGTCCTGAGCGGCGTGACCACCGAGTTCCTCGGCGAGATTCGCGAGCGCGTGGAGCTGCTCACCTTCGAGCCCGGGGAGGTCATCGTCCGCCAGGGGGATCCGGCCGACAGCTTCTACCTGATCCGCATCGGGTTCGTGAAGGTCAGCCAGCGGTATCCGGGTGGCGAGCTGGTCCTCGCCTACCTCTCGCGGGGGAACTACTTCGGCGAGATGGGCCTCCTGGGCGGTGGCGTGCGGACCGCGACGTGCACGGCGCTCGACCACGTCGAAGTGGTAAGGATGCGCGGAGAGGACTTCGCGCTCATGGTGGAGCGCTTCCCGGACATCCGCCGCGGCCTCGGCGAGGCGGCCGCAGGCCGAGCCGAGGAAAACCGGCGCCAGGCGTCCCGGCTGCAGGACGTGCCGATGGACGAGTTCCTGCGGCAGGGGCTCATGGAGGCGCAGAACCTGCTCGTCCTCGATCTCGAGCGCTGTACCCGGTGCGACGCGTGCGTGCGGGCCTGTGCCGACGCCCACGACGGGGTGACGCGGCTCATCCGGGACGGGCTCCGGTACGACAAGTACCTCGTCGCCACGTCGTGCCGCCAGTGCCGGGATCCGCTCTGTATGATCGGCTGTCCCGTCGGCTCGATCCGGCGCCGGAACTCGCTGGAGGTCATCATCGAAGACTGGTGCATCGGCTGCGGCCGCTGCGCCGAGCAGTGCCCGTACGGGAACATCAACATGCACCCCTTCAGGGTCTCGGTGGACGACCCCGCGCAGCCGGGGCGGCGGAAGGCGGCGGTCCGGCTGAAGGCGACGGGCTGCGATCTTTGCACGGAGCTCGCGGAGCCGAGCTGCGTCTACGCCTGTCCGCACGGCGCCGCCATGCGGGTCGAGCCTCGGGAGTTCTTCGCCTCGGGGACGTCCGCGGCGCGCGGCGCTCCGCCGTCCATCCGTCCGTGATCGTCGACCGCACGCACGGGCGCTGGATCGCCGTCTGTCTGCTCGTCCTGCTCGTCGCGACGGCCGTCTACGTGCCCTACCATCTCCGCGCTCTCAATGGGCCATCGGGCGGCAGCTGGCTCGGGCTCTTCTACGGGTTCGCCGGCTACGGCCTCATGCTCTTCGCCGGCGCTCTCGGGCTGCGGGCCCGCCGGCCCACGTGGCGCCTCGGGCGGGCCGAGACGTGGCTGAAGGGGCACGTCTGGCTCGCCCTGCTGGCGGTGCCGCTCATTCTCTTCCACGCCGGCTTCCGCCTCGGCGGCCCGTTGACCGTCGTCCTCATGGTGCTCTTCGGCATCGTGACGGCGAGCGGAATCCTCGGCGTGGCCCTGCAGCAGCTTCTCCCCCGGGCGATGATGGACCGCGTGCCGCTTGAGACGATCTATGAGGAGCTCGACCACGTGCTCGCGCAGCTGCGGGAGGAGGCCGATGCCCTCGTGCTGGTGGCCTGCGATCCCGACCGGGCGGCTCTCGTGAGCGCGGCGCCGGCACCGGGGCGCCGGCCGGCGCCCTCGGCGCGGCGCGCGCAGCTCGCGGTCATGGTGCCGAGGACGCCGCCGCCCGAGGCGCGGTCCCTCCAGGAGTTCTACGAGCGCGACGTCCGGCCCTACCTGTACGACGAGTCCGGCCGCGCCGCGCTGCTGAACAGCCCGGCCAAGGCAGGGGTGGTCTTCGCCCAGCTCCGGACCCGCTTGCCCGCCTCGCTCCACCCGGTGGTGGATGACCTCGAGGCGATCTGCGAGGAGCGCCGGCAGCTTCGCGTCCAGGCGCGTCTTCACTCCTGGCTCCACGGGTGGCTGCTGGCGCACGTGCCGATCTCGCTGGCCCTGCTGCTGCTCTCGGCGGTCCACGCCGTCGTGGCCCTGCGCTACTGAGGGGGCGTGGATGCCCCGCGAGCGGACCACCAAAGGTCTCGCGAAGCGCATCGAGCTGACGTACTACCAGCGTCCCCACGTCTTCAGGCGCTGGTGGCGGTGGCTTGCCCTGCTCGCCCCCACCCTCGCGGCGTGCTGGCTCGTGGCGATGGCCGCCCTCGGCGACCAGCGGATCTACACGAGCGGCCCGGTCGTCACGGCGCACCGGGCGTTCGAGACGCAGTGCGAGCGCTGCCATGCCGAGGTGCCGCGGCCGGCTCCCGCCGTCGATGCGAGCGCCGTGAAGAAGGCCGTCGCCTCGGCTCCTCCGCACGCCGAGAGGCGATTCTTCCGGCCCGTGAGCGATGGGGCATGCCTCTCCTGCCACGACGGCGCGATTCATCACGAGACCCAGACCGTCGAGCTGCGCTGCGCCACCTGTCACCGGGAGCACAAAGCGGGCACGACGCTCGTGCGCATCACGGACCGGCACTGCACGGTTTGCCATGCCGACCTCACGACGAAGAGCGGCCCCTCGAAGTTCGAGCGCCGGGTGGTGAGCCTCGCGGAGCACCCCGAATTCGCCGTCTTCCGGAAAGGCCTCAAGGACGAGGCCGCGATCAAGCTGAACCACGCGACCCATCTCAAGGAGGGGCTTCCCGCCGGAGGCGGCCGGCGAGTCACCCTCGGGTGCGTGGATTGCCACCGGACGGACGACGCCGGGCGGTACATGCGGCCGATTTCCTACCAGGCGCACTGTAAGCAGTGCCACCCGCTCGAGGCCGCGCCTGACCTGATCACGCCCCACGACAAGCCGGAGATCGTACACGCCTTCCTGCTCGCCAGCGTGGTGGGACGAGAACCACCGGCAGCCGCCAGCCCACCGACGGGCCCGTCCGAAGAGCAGCCCGCTCCGAGTCCGGGTCGTCGCCGCGGCGGGGCTGGCGCGGCGCTCCCGGCGGTGCCGATCTGGCTCGCGACCTTCCACGGCGCGGACCTCCGCGGGGGGACGAGGGCGGGAGCGCCGGTGCAGCTGGTTCAGCGGCAGCGTGGCGGGGTGGAAACTCCGGCCGAGCCCGCGGCGCCGGCCGAAGAACCGCAGGGATCCGCGGGTCGCCGTCGCGGCGGTGCGCCGGCCCCCGAAGCGCCTCCCCCGGCCCCGGGCGGCGGTGCGGCGCCGGGTGGCGGTCCGGGGCGCGCGGCCGTGGCCGAGGCCGTGGCCCAGATGGAGCGGGATCTCTTCTTCGGGCGGCAGGGCTGCCCCTACTGCCACACCGTCGAGCGCGCTGAGCCACTGCCACGGATCGTGCCGACCAAGATCCCCGCGCGGTGGCTCCCGCACAGCGCCTTCGACCATCGAGCCCACCGCCCGCTAGCGTGCGTCGCGAGCCACGACCGCACGCCCAAGAGCGTGGAGACCGCGGATGTGCTCCTGCCGCGCATCGGGGTCTGTCGCGAC
>CAZDYT010000048.1:0-13134 GCA_964509395.1 uncultured bacterium | reverse complement strand
GCGCCGGCGTACGGCGGGGCCCCCGGCACGATCTCGCGTCGCTCGGGGCGCCCAGGTACGGCGCCCTCCCGGCCCGGTCGGCCGAAGATCTCGGTCAGGGTCGCCGACAGGTCCTTCGCCTTGACGTTCTCCACGTAGTAGACGAAGACGCGCTTGTTGGCCTGCGTGTCCACATCCAGCTGGATCAAGAGCTGGGTGATGATGTCCATGTCGGCACGGCGGGCGGACACGATGAGGGTGTTCGTGCGCTTATCGGGGAGGATCAGCGGCGGGCGCTCCGCCTCGGCCGGAACGGCGGGGAGACCGGGCGCCACCGGCACGCCGGGCCGGGGGATGAGCGTGACGGCGGGCGTCGGCGTCCGCACGCGCCGGCCCGAGAAGAAGTCGCTGAGCATCTTGGCCAGCTCGACCGCGTCAGCGTATCGGACCTGGATGATCCGGAGCTCGTCCGTGGCCGCCTCGACATCGAGCACGCGGACGATCTGAAGCAGGCGCGCGATGTTCGCCGCCGTGTCGGTCAGGATCAGCAGGCTTGCGTGAACGACGACGTTCCCGCCCTGGACGAACGGGCGGATGGCGGCCGCAACCCGCTCCGGCGCGATGTGCGCCATCAAGACGATCTGCGTGACCAACTCGTCGTCGCGCCGGCTGGGATCCGGTTGCGCGCCGATGATGGTCGGGACGGGTTTCTCCCGGGCGGTTGCGATCGGCACGATCTTGTAGAGGTTCCCTGATCGGATCGCGGTCACGCCGTTGACCTCCAGAACGGCGAGCAGGACGTTGAACACTTCGTCCTCCGGGATGCGGCCGGAGGTCTGCACCGTGACCTTCTTGCCGGCCACGCCGGGCCCGATGGTGTAGTTTAACCCGGCGATCTCGCTGTCAGCCTGGATCACCGCCTCGATGTCGGCGTTGTCGAAGTTGAGGACGATCTGACGGCCACGTCGGGTCGTGGGCGTGGTGGGGCGCGTCGGGGGCGGGACTGCCTCCGGCGCGAGCACGGGAGGGGCCTGAGCGCGCGGCGTTTCAGGCGGGGTGCCCGGAGCAGCCGGGGCCTGCGCGGCAGGCGCGGGCGGCGTCGCTGGCGGGGCGACGGTCGTTGCGGGAGGCCGGGGCCGCAGAGGGGGCGGGGTGACGACACGGGTCTCCCGCCCCGCGCACGCGGCCGCGAGCCCCGCCAGGAGGAGCACAAGCCCCCGCTCGAGCGCTGTCACGATTCTTCGTCTCCCGTCGGCTCGGACGGGGTCGGCACCACCGGGACGCGCGGCATGATCTGTTGCGGTCGGATCTGGGGTCGACTCGGAGCGAACGGCGTGGCCCCGGGGGCTGGCGCGCCGGGCACGATCACCTGGCCCGGCACGCCGACCTGCGGCGTCTGCGGGGAGACGGCGCCCGGGGCCTGACCGGGAAATCCGGGCATGCCCGGAACAACCGGTGCGGCCGGGGCCGGGGCAGGCTTGGGCTTGCTGGGATCGCGGAGGAGCACCTCGAATATCTCCTCGCCGCGGCGGAGGACGACCCGATCGGCGCTGATCCGCTCGACCCGGCTCTCGGCCACGGTGTCACCGACCGCGTAGCCGAAGACCTTCCGAGTCCGGGGATCCTCGAGGTAGGCCCGTGGTCCTTCGTCACGCCCGAGAACGACGCCGTAGAGCCGCGGCTTCGGCACCGCGGGCGCGGCTGCCGGCGTACCCATCGGCGGCTTCGGGGGCTCGGGTGTTGCCTCGTTCCGGGTCGAGCTGAAGAGGTTTCGCTCCGCGATCATTGTGAACGCCGAGAGCGAAGCCGTCGGCGACGGCGCGGGCGCGGGCGTCGGCGCGGCCAAGCCGAGGGGTGTCGGCGCCCCGGCCGCAGCCCCGCCACCGGGCGGCTCCGCCATCCACGCGCGATAGAGGTGGACGACGAGGGCTCCCGCGGTGATCACGAGGAGCACGTCCAGGACGAGCAGGAACCGGTTCAACATCGTCGGGCTCCCAACCGCCCGGAGCGGGGACGGCTGCGCTGAGTGGTGTTGAGCACGGCTACGCTCCCGGCGCCCGCCTGGGCTCGGTCCGGCCGCGCGGCTCGACCTCGGGCACGCCCGTCGCGATGTAGCCGGTCACCGCCACGGTCGCCAGGAGGTCGCGGGGGGCGGCCACCGAGACGACGCGGAGCTTCAGATCCTGGATGCTCACCTGCACCGGGACGGCCTCGAGGCGATAGAGAAACGAGACGAGGCCCCGGATCGGACCCGACAGCGTGACCTCCACCGGCACCTCGAGATACCCGCCCCGCTCGGTGGTCGGCAGGACCCGCTCGCTTCGCACTTCCACGCCCGTATCCTGCGCCGTGGTCTTGACCAGCTTCTGGAGTTCGGACGCGGCCAGCGGCGGCTTGTCACCGGGCAGGAGCCGGGCGCGGCGCTGGACCAGCTCGGCCTGGAGCGTCTCCTGCTCCCGGGCGTAGCGGTCGCGACGCGCGACGAGCCGCCGCTGACGCGCCAACAGCTCCTCGCGTGCGGCGATTAGGGTGTGGACCCGCTCTTGGCGCGCCATGAGAGGCTGGCCCACGTGCATGTACCCGAGGTACACGGCGGCGATGATGCCGCCGAGGATCAGGAGCCGCCGTTCACGGGGTTGCAGCGCGGCCACGGCTCAGCGACTCCCCGGCAGCGGGGCGGGACGGGGGGCTCCGGTGGAAGACGGCGGCGCGGGCTCCCGGGAGGCCTCGGCTCGCGGCGGTGCGCCGCTCTGGGTCGGCGGCCTTCCCGGCGGCCGCTCCCAGCCGGCCTTCAGGCGGAACTGCTCCCGGTCGCGCCCCTTCGTTACGGGCGAGATGAACTCGACCCGCTCCAACGTCGGCGAGGCCTCCAGGAGCGGGATCAACTGCGAGGCCGAGTTGGCGAACCCGGCGAGCTCGATCCCCTTGCGGTCCACGGAGAAATTCGTCAGCCACACGTCCTGCGGAAGGAGCTCGGTCAGCTCGCGCAGGAGCGGGAGTGCCCGCACGTGCTGGGCCTGGAAGCTGCGCAGCGTCTCGGCCTCGCGTCGCGCTCGCTCGACGGCGCTTGCGAGCTTCTCGACCTCACGGACCTCGGGGGCGAGCTCGGCGAGGGCCCGATCCAGGGCCCGGAGTCGGCGCTCGTCACGGATAAGGGTCAGCGCGGGAATGGTCAGAGCGAGGAGCAGCGCCAGCGCGGCGAGGGTTGCGGCGACGGCGACCGGCCAGGGAAACGGCCGCGGCCGGAGCTCGTCCGGCATGAGGTTGGTGGGGAGGGCCCCCCGCAGCGGCCGGCGCAGCGCGACCGCCAGCGCCGGAACGAAGCTCGAGTCGTCGGGGACCCCGCGGAGCCTGTCAGGCAGGGGGACCTCACTGTCGACCGGGAGCTCGGTCCATCGGGTCCCCGGCAGCCCCTCGCCTCCCGTCACCAGCACGTCGGCCACCCGCTCGCGGTCCTCGACGCGAAGGGTGCCCAGGCTTCGACGAAGCTCCTCAGCCAGGACGTGGCCGCGCTCCTTGGCGTCCTGGGGGAGGGGAAACGCGCGGCTCAGGATCAGTCGGCCGTCTCGCACGACCGCCAGCTCGGCCTCGGCCTCCTCGAGGTGCAGGACGACGCGGCCGGCGCGCGTCTGGGCTTTCGCTCCGCGGGCCGCGAGGAGAGCGAGGCTGTGGATCGTGACATCCACGAGCCGGGGGACGAGCCCGGCATCGTGGAGGACCTGGTGGGCCCACTCGAACACCCGCCGCTCCACGGCGACCAGCAGGACGCGGACCGGGTGGCCGGGCGCCTGATCCACCACGTGGAAGTCGAAGATCGCGTCCGCGGGCGGGAACGGCAGGTGGCGCTCCAACTCGAACCTCACCATCCGGCGCAGGTCCGCTCCGGCGACCGTGGGAAGCTCGATGACCTTGACCACTGCCCGCCGTCGCGGGATCCCGACGTGGGCCCGGCGCGCCCGCACACCGAGCTCGCGCAGCTTCGCGCGGAGCGCGGCCCCGACCTCGGTGCCCACGCTCAACTTGAAGGCCGCCAGCACGCGCGCGCTGCCGAGGCGCCGTCGGATCACGACGCACACCAGGCGCTCGTCCCCGATCGCGAGGCCAATCACGTCGCTCACGGGCGCGCGTCCTCGTCCTGGGCCCATCGCCAGCCGAGCGCGATCGCCCGGGCCACCCCGTCCCGTCCGGCCTGCTTCCGGACGATGGCCCGAAGCGTCCGGCGGCCTTGCCCGGGCACCTCTCCCGACGCCTCGATGCGGAACGTCGTCGATCTCACCGACTGGCCCGGACGCCGGAGATTGGACGGCACGCTGGCGGGATCCAGGTACGGTCGGCCCTGTCTGAGAAGATCCACCTCGGCCTGGGCGAATCCGAGCGTCCGCAAGACCCCATCACTCGCCGTATTGACGTTGACGGCACCACTGCCCGAGACCGTGAGGTACTCGACCAGCCCCGGCTTGTCTGGCGTCCCGTAGAAGATCTCGCGGGTCACCCCGCGGACCTGGAGCAGCTCCTCCACGCTGTCGAAGTCGGCGTTCTTCGACTTGTAGGGGACGGGCAGCGCGAGGTAGAAGTCGCTCTCCGCCCCGTTGAGGCGGTGCTCCTCGTTCGGGTCACGCCAGTCCTGGATCGAGTCGACGATCACGTCCCGCGCCTCCCGCTCGACCCCGAGCTCCGTGAGCAGGCGATGCAGCTGGTCCGGCGTGGCGCGGTTGAGGTTGAGGCGGGCTTCCTCGTCAGTGATCTTGTACGAGACCCGGCCCGGGCCCAGGGCGAGATCTCGTCGGGGCGATTTGGGGGACTCGGTTCGGGAGCGACGAAAGACCAGGAGGCCGGCTTCGTCCCGGTGATGCGCGATGGCGTCGGGCAGGATCTCCGCGAGGGCGCGCTGGTACGCCGCCTCGGCCAGATAGCTCGCGGTCACCGCAGCGCGAAAGTTCAATGTGGTGGTGCCCTCGAGCCTCATCGCGAGGGCGAACTCGCCGACGACGGCCAGCAGCAGCGAGAGCACGAGGAGGACGATGATCAGGGCAATGCCCCCCTCGGGGTTGCGGATTCCGGGCAGCCGACGTCCGCCGATCACACCGCCCCTCGCCCGAGGGGGATCGGGATCACGAACGTCGCGACCTTCTCCGGGCGGCCGGGCTCGCCGACGGTCAGCTCCACGCGCACCGCGGTGGGGAGGCCGCCCGCGGTCTTCCCGTCCCAACGCTCCAGCCAGAGCCCCTGGTCGTCGCGGTACTGAAGCCGAAAGGTCGTCACCGCACGGGCCAGGATGGTCTCGGGGCTGTCGCCGAAGGGCTCGTCGGCCGGGACCAGGCGCTCCACGAGCCGAAGCTCGGCCTTACCGGTGTGGCGGAGCGTGACCGCGTGGAATGGTGCCGCCGGAGCGTCGAGCACGAGCGGCGCCATCGTCGTGACGAAGCGGACCTCCTCGGCCTCGCCCTGAAAGAGCACCACGCGGTCGGGGTCGCCGCCGAGACGCCCCCGGTATGGCGTGGCCGTCGATAGGGCCTCCGTCACGAGCTCGATGACCGCGCGGAGCTCCTGCTGGAACGCGACCCGGCGCTCTCCGGCCTCCCACGCCCGGACGCCGACCCGGAGACTCGCGACGAGGAGGAGGACGATCATGGCCAGGATCGTGAGGGCGATCAGGACTTCGAGCAGGGTCATGCCCCGCTGGCTTGCCGGGCCGATCCCCGTCGCATCCCTTCGTCCCGCCCAGGCTCTCGATCTTCCCACGTCTCGGCTTGGAAGACTCATCGTTTGACGCTCCAGGTTCGGAGGGTCACGAGCTCGACGTGCCGGTTCCTCCCCCAGTGGACCTCGATGCTCACCCGGGCCAGGCGGACGAGCTCGGGCTTCGTCGCCTCGGGCTCCTCGGGAAGAAGCTCGCGCTCGACGGTCACTCGTCGGGTCCAGCGATATTCCCCCTCGGTACCCTCAATCGTGCCCTCTTCGGGGCTTTCGAGCGCCAGCTCCGAGAGCTTCGCGGCCGCCACCAGCGTGGCCTCCAGATGGCCGCCCGAGGCCCGGGCGAGCCGGAGGCCGCCGCCGAAGAGCTGAAGGGCCGCCACCACCGCCACGGACAGGACGATGAGGGCGACCAGAACCTCCAGCAGCGTGAACCCGGCTTGGTGGGCTGGTTCGCGGGCCTCGGCACGCAGCATCACGAGCGGGTCTCCGGGCCCACGCTGACGCGCCCAGTCACGGCGTCGATGTCGATGGCGAGCCGACGGCCGCCCGGGGCCTCCAGCAGCCAGCGCGTCTGGCGCGTGAGCCCGCGCGAGGAGAACGTCAGGGTCTCGCCGCCGGTGCCGATGCTGAGGCGAAGCCCGGGCGACAGCGCGAGCTCCCGCATCGGGTGCTCGGGGTCGCGGCCGGTGAGCACCACCGTGTTCCGGACGCGGTCGAGGACGACCCGCGTCGGGTGCCGCTGGCTGACGGCCGCGAGCCGGGCCTCGCGTAGGAGCGCCGCCACGCGGCCCGCCTCGCTCCGCAGCCGGAGGCCTTCGGTGCCACGGCCGACCGAGGGCAGGACGAGAGCGGTGGCGGCCGCGATGATCGCCAACACGACGATGAGCTCGAGCAGCGTGAACCCGCCGCCCCGCGCGACGGCCGTCGTGCCCGGCCGTCCTTCCCGTACCCTGCGGACCCCGCCCGGGCCCATCATTTCTGCTTGCCCTCGGCGCCCCAGCTCGTGACATCCGAGGCTTCGCCCTCCCCGCCCGGGGCATTGTCGGAACCCCAGGACCAGAGGTCGTACTCGCCGTGGTCCCCGGGGCTCTTGTACTGGTAGGGGTGCCCCCAGGGGTCCAGCGGGACGTCCTTCTTGAGGTACGGGCCGTCCCAGCCGGACACGTTCCCGGGATTGACCTGGAGCGCCTGCAGGCTCTCCTGCGTGGCCGGGTAGCGGCCGGTGTCCAGCTTGAACTGGTCGAGCGCGGTGCCGAACAGCTCGATCTGGACGCGCGCGGCGGCCTGCTTGGATTGGCCCACCCGTCCGAAGAAGCGCGGGCCGACGAGGGCGGCAAGGAGGCCGAGGATGATGACGACCACGAGCAGCTCGATGAGCGTGAACCCTCGCTCGTCGCGGCCGGCACGGCGTTGGATCGGTCGGGGCATCTCGCGCGAGCCGTCAGAGAGGCAGCTCATTGATGCTGAGAATCGCGAGCAGGACCGAGAGCACGATGCCGAGGACCACGAGGCCGAGCCCCAGGATGATCACCGGCTCCAGCAGCGATATGAAGCGACGAACGGCCACCCGGATCTCGGTCTCGTACGCGGCGGCGACGCGTCCCAGCATCTCCTCGATCCGGCCAGTCTCCTCGCCTACGCGGACCATGTGGATGGCGAGCGCCGGAAAGGCGCCGGTCTCGGACATGGGACGGGCAAGCCCGTCCCCTCGCTTCGCGCCCTCCTGCACCGCGCCCAGCGCCAGGGCGATCACCCCGTTGCCCGACACCTCCCGTGCGACGCCGAGGGCGCTGAGGACCGGCACCCCCGACTGCAGGAGGGTCCCCAGCGTCCGGGCGAAGCGACCGACCTCGACCTTGCGGAGGAGGTCCCCGAGGGCCGGAAGGCCGAGCAGCCACCGGTCCACCGCGAGGCGCCCCCCCTCCGACCGCGTGATGAGCTGCCAGGAGAGGACCGCGGCCAGCACGGCCAGCGCAAGCACCCACCAGTACGCCACGAGGCCCTGGCTCAGAGCCAGGAGCGCCCGCGTGGGGAGCGGCAGTCCCTGCCCGAGGTCGCCGAAGATGACTGCGAAACGCGGCAGCACGAAGGTCAGGAGGAAGACGACCGCGCCAACGCCCACCGTGAGGAGCAGGGCGGGGTAGATCATTGCCGAGCTGAGCGCGTCGCGCAGCTCGCGCGTCGCCTCGAGGTGCTCGGTGAGCCGCCGGAGGGTCGCCTCGAGGACCCCGCCCTTCTCGCCGGCGCGGACCGTGTTGATGTACAGCCGCGAGAACGGTCGCGGGTGGTGCCGGCTCAACGCGTCGGCCAGCGTGGATCCGGCGCGCACGCTCTGGGCCACATCCTGGACGATCTGGCGAAGGCGCGGGCTCACCGAGAGGTCCGCCAGGATCGTCAGGGCGCGGTCGAGCGGGATACCCGCGTCGACCAGGGTCGAGAGCTGCTGGGTGAAGGCGAGCAAATCCCGGGCCGGGACCCGCCGCGTCGGCCCGAGCGGCAGGCTGAGGCCCCCGAGCCGCGTCCGGCCGTCGGCCTGCTCCACCCGAACCGGGAAGTAGTCGTCGCGGTGTAGGCGTTCGATGACTGCCTGGGAGTCGTGGGCCTCCATCACGCCGTCAATCGTCCGGCCGGCGCGGTCGGCCGCTCGGTACGTGAAGACGGGCATGCGTCAGGGGATGGGGGTCTCGGAGGCCCGTACTCGCGGGGTCACTCTTCCGACTCCTCGTGCGTCACGCGCAGCACTTCGTCGATCGTGGTGACGCCGAGGCAGCACTTGGCCCAGCCATCTTGGCGGAGGGTGGTCATGCCGGCGACGATCGCGCGCTGCCGGATCTCGTGGCCGGATGTCTTGCGGAGCGTCAGCGAGCGCATCTCCTCGGTCATCGGCAGGAGCTCGTAGACCCCCATGCGGCCGCGGTAGCCGGTGCCCCGGCACTCGGCGCAGCCCTTGCCCCGGAAGGGCGTGACGCCGGCGGGGAGCGTCTCGATCCCCATGGCGCGCAGCTCCTTGGGTGCCGGCTCGTAGGGCACCCGGCAGGCCGGGCAGAGAATCCGGACGAGCCGCTGGGCCAGGATGCCTTCGAGGACCGAGGCCACGAGGAACGGCTCGACGCCCATGTCCAGGAGGCGCGTGATGGCGCCCGGGGCGTCGTTGGTGTGGAGGGTCGAGAAGACGAGGTGGCCGGTCAGCGCGGCGTGGATCGCGATGTCGGCGGTCTCGAGGTCCCGGATCTCGCCGACCATGATCACGTCCGGATCCTGGCGGACGATGTGGCGCAGGCCGGACGCGAAGGTGAGCCCGATCTTGGGCTTGACATGGATCTGATTGACGCCCCGCAGCTGGTACTCGACCGGATCCTCGATGGTGATGATCTTCTTGTCGGGGGAGTTGATCTTGTCGAGCGCCGCATAGAGGGTCGTGGTCTTGCCGGAGCCTGTCGGCCCGGTGACCAGCAGCATGCCGTGCGGCAGGTGGATCAGGCGTTCCACCTGCCGCTGGGTCCGCGCATCGAACCCCAGTCGCTCCAGCGGCAGCAGTATGGCGGCGCGGTCGAGGAGGCGCATCACGACGCTCTCCCCGTGGATCGTCGGGATCGTCGAGACGCGAATGTCGAGCCGCCGGCCCTGGAGGCTCATGCGGATGCGGCCGTCCTGCGGCAGGCGCCGCTCGGCGATGTTGAGCTCCGCCATGATCTTGATGCGCGAGGTCATGGCCGCCTTGAGCCGCCTGGGGGGCGTCTCGGCGTCGAAGAGCACACCGTCGATCCGGTAGCGCACGCGGAGGTTGTCCTCGAACGGCTCGATGTGGATGTCCGAGGCGTTCGACACCACCGCGTTTTCGATCAGGAGGTTGACGAGACGGACGACCGGCGCGTCGAAGGCCATGTCGCGCAGCGAGTTGACGTCCTCGCCACCCGCCTCCTCGCTGCTCCAGTCGTCATCGCGGATTGTTTCGATGACCTTCTGGACGGCCGTGGAGCCGCTGCCGAAGTAGCGGTCGATGGCATCGAGAATGGCCTGCTCGCTGGCGACAGCGACGCGGACCTCGAGGCCGAGCGCCGCACGCAGCTCGTCGGCCAGAATCGGATCCAGGGGATCGTTGGAGGCGATGAGGAGCGCGCCGTTTTCAACCGAGAGCGGGCAGAAGCGGTACTGGCGCATGAAGTGGGGGGAGAGGCTCTTGAGGAACGGCGGGCTTGTGGGCAAGTCCTCACGGCGCAGGTACGGCAGTTCGAGCCGACGAGCGAGTGCCCCGGCTATCTCCTCCGGGCTCATGTAGCCCAGCCGGGTGATCGCGTCGGTCAGGCGTTCGCCCGTCGCCCGCTGGCGCTCCTCGGCTTGGAGGAGCTCGGTGTCAGAGAGGAGCCCGGCGGCTGTCAGCCACTGGCCAAACGGCATATTGAGGTTGAGTTCCATAGCCGTCTCCTCCGGCGCGGCCGTCTCGGGCGCGCTTGTTCAACTTACCGAAGAGTATCACCCAGCCGCAAGGAAAGTTTCCGTTGACACCGGCATGAGCATTTTGCAAACTGTTTGCAACGATGGCCAGGGCGGCGACGACCGAGGTGGATCGGTTCCGTGAGCTCCTGACCACCGCTGGCTATGCGTGGACCCGGCCTCGGTCCACCGTGCTCCACGTCCTGGTCGGCGCGGGCGCCCCCCTGAAGGTCGAGGAGATCCACGATCGCCTCGGCCAGTGGCCGGGAGGGCGCGGCATCAACCTGTCGTCGGTCTATCGCACGGTCAACCTGCTCCACGCCCTCCGCGTGGTTCGCCGCGTTCTGCTCGGGGACGGGCCTCAGCGCTACGAGCTCGCGGAGGACTTCCGGGCCCACCACCACCACTTCGTCTGCGAGGCGTGTGGCCGGATCGAGGACGTGCCGCGCTGCCCCCTGGAGGGGGCGGATCTGGGGGCCGGTGTCAGCTCGCACCATCTCGAGCTGTTCGGGGTGTGTCGCGAGTGTGCGCGAGAGAGGGCGTAGGGGCCGTGTCCGCGTTCGAGGTGTCGCTCGCGCTGGGGACCATAGCGGGCCTGGCCGATCTCGTGGGTGGCGCCCTGGTCACGGCGCGACGGCGGTGGGATCGGACGGTTCTCCAGTATTTCCTGGCGCTCGGAGCGGGGTTCATGCTGGCCGTGGCGTTCCTCCGCATGGTGCCGGAGAGCCTCGAGAAGGTCTCCCACGCGTACCTGTACGTCCTCATCGGCTACTTCGTGGTCCACTTCTCGGAGCACACGCTCACCCCGCACTTTCACTTCGGCGAAGAGCTCCACGACGAGGTCCTGGTCCACCCCGCGGTCGGGTACATGGGGCTCGCGGGCCTGGGCATTCACACCTTCTTCGATGGGGTCGCCATCGCCTCGGGCTTTTTGATCAGCCAGCCCCTCGGGATCATCCTGTTTCTTGCCGTGCTGCTCCACAAGCTGCCGGAGGGGTTCTCGGTGGGCTCCCTGATGCTCGCTTCCGGAGCCTCCCGCGGGACGGCGCTCTTGGCGTCGGGACTGCTGGGGGCGGCGACGGTCGCGGGCGTGCTGCTGATGAGCCCCTTTGCCGGGGTCGTCGGCCAAGCCCTGGCCTTGTCGGCCGGGGTCACCATCTACGTGGCCGCCTCGGACCTCATCCCCGAGGTCAACAAGGAGCGCAGCTGGGGCGTGGCGCTGGCCGTCTTTGGCGGCGTGCTGCTCTTCTACGTGGCCGAATCGGCGCTGGACGCGGCGGGCCTTCACGGCCGTTGACGCGAATGCGAGTACGCGTCGAGGGTGTGTCCAAGACCTTCGCGGATCGACAGGGGCGCGAGATCGAGGCGCTTCACGACGTCTCGCTCGCGGTCGAGGACGGGGAGTTCGTGACCGTCCTCGGCCCATCGGGCTGCGGGAAGTCCACGCTCCTCCACGTCCTCGCCGGGCTCCTGCCGCCGACGCGGGGACGCGTGGTCTTCGAGGATGTCCCCGAAGGCACCCCAGTCACCTCGATCGTGTTCCAGGAGCACGCCCTCTTTCCCTGGCGGACCGTCCTCGGCAACGTGGCGTTCGGACTCGAGGTGCGCGGAGTGTCCGAGGCGGCGCGGCACGCGCGAGCACGGGGGCTGCTCGAAATGGTCGGTCTTCAAGGCTTCGAGGATCGCTACCCGCATCAGCTGTCGGGCGGGATGCGCCAGCGCGTGGCGATCGCGCGCGCGCTCGCCGTCGAGCCGGCGCTGCTTCTGATGGACGAGCCGTTCTCGGCGCTCGACGCGCAGAGCCGGGCCCTGATGCAGCTCGAGCTGATGACGCTGTGGGAGCGGACCCGCAAGTCGATCCTGTACGTGACCCACCAGATTCAGGAAGCCGTGCTCCTCGGGGACCGCGTCCTGGTCATGACGCGCCGGCCCGGCCGGATCCTCACGGTGCGGACCGTGGGTCTGCGGCGCCCGCGCGACGAGCGCACGATGCTCACCCCGGCGTTCCTGGCACTGGTGGACGAGTGCTGGCAGCTCATCAAGAAGGACGCGCAGGAGGCGTTGCTCGATGTCTGAGAAGATCGTCGTCTATGAGGGCACGCCGGCCTTCGGGGGCGGGGATCGACGCGCCCTGAGCGTGGCGTCGCTGCTCCTGATCCTGGTCGCGTGGGAGGGGGTCAGCCGGCTTCAGTGGGTCTCGCCGCTGTTCCTGCCGCCGCCGACCGCCGTCGTCGCCGAGGCGACACGAATGGGGCTGAGCGGTGAGCTCGGCCGCCACCTGGGGGTCTCGGTCGTGCGCATCGCGCTCGGGTTCCTCCTCGGCGCGGCGGCCGGGACCGCTCTCGGGCTCGTGCTCGGCACCTCGCGACTCGTCGAGGCCGTGGGCAACCCGCTCATCGCCGCGACCTATCCGATCCCGAAGATCGCACTCCTTCCGCTGATGATCCTGTGGCTGGGGATCGGCGAGGCGCCGAAGGTCACCATGATCGCGCTCGGCGTCTTCTTCCCGGTGGTGATCAACACCTACGCCGGCGTCCGCGACACGGAGTCGCTGATGGTGAAGGCCGCGACGAGCCTCGGCGCGCGTCGCGGTCAGGTGCTCACGAAGGTGGTCCTCCCCTCGGCGCTTCCCATGATTCTCGCGGGGTACCGCCTCGGAGCCGGGATCGCGCTGCTGCTCGTGGTCTCCGCGGAGATGATCAATGCCACCACGGGGATCGGGTTCCTCATCCTCCACTCGGGCGATCTCATGCTGACGGGCAAGCTCATGGTCGGGCTCCTGCTCCTCTCGCTCCTGGGGGTTGCCAGCACGTGGGGGCTCCGCGCCCTGGAGGCTTACTTGGTGCCGTGGCGGGAGGACTTCCGCCGCTAGATCCCCCGGAGGGAGGCTCCGCCCCCCTTCCGGACCTCCCCCGAGGAGGGGTTGCGCCGGCCGGGTACCCGCGAGGCGGGTGGGTGCTCGGAGCGGCACACCTTGAGGCGTTGCGGTCGTTCTTTCGCGAGTGGCGCGGTTTCTCCGACAGG
>CAZDYT010000047.1:11554-13248 GCA_964509395.1 uncultured bacterium | reverse complement strand
ACTAGGTCTTCGGCGGGGGGCTTTGCCCCCCTCCGACGGCCCTCCCGGCAAAGCCGGGCCGTTCGCCTTGGCGACCTGGGTCGGCACGCGCTCGGCTTGCGCCTCGCGGCCGTCCCGACCTCAGTCCGGCCGGCGAACGGATCGGGCCTGCCTCCCCCCAGGAAGTCCGAGGCATGGCTGCCGAGCCTTCCTCCGCGTCCTCCATGACTAGAGGAGAAGCGGCGCGATGGCGCGCTGGGCGAAGGCGAACACCGAGCCGGGCAGGAGGCCCAGGTGGAACGTCGCCCAGACGGCGAGCGCGAGCGCGATGCCGGCGGCGGGCGTGAGGGCGACGCGCACTCCCCCGGTCTCGGGATCCCGCATGTACATGTACACGATGAGCCGGAGGTAGTAGTACGCCGCGACGACGGCGTTCAGCACGGCGATCACCGCGAGCCACACAAACCCCCCGCGGATCGCGGCGCTGAAGAGGTAGAACTTCCCGACGAAGCCCGCCGTCGGCGGGAGCCCGATGAGCGAGAGCAGGCACACGGTCAGCACCAGAGCCAGGATCGGGTACCGCGCCGCGAGCCCGCCGTAGGAGGCGAGATCCACCGCTTCTTCCGGCATCTGGTCGCGGTGCCTCCGGCCCGCGGCCTCCGGTGCGCCGCTCCCTTCTGGGCCTTCGCGCTCGACCAGCAGGATCACGCCGAACGCGCCCACGGTCGCGAAGGAGTAGACGACCAGGTAGTAGAGGACCGCCGCGCTCCCGAGCTCCAGGCCGGCCGTCACGCCAACGAGCATGTAGCCCACGTGGGCGATCGAGGAGTAGGCGAGCATGCGTTTGAGGTTCTGCTGGACGAGGGCGACCACGTTCCCTACCGTCATGGTCAGCGCGGCGATGAGCCAGAGGAGCGTCACCCAGTCGGGCTGGAGCGGGCGCATGGTGACCAGCACCCGAAGGAGCGCCGCGAAGGCCGCCGCCTTCGACCCCGTCGCGATGAGCGCGGCCACCGCGGTTGGCGCCCCTTCGTAGACGTCGGGCGCCCACTGATGAAACGGCACCGCGGAGGCCTTGAAGCCGAAGCCGACCAGCAGGAGGGCCAGACCGGCGAGGACGAGCGGCTCCGGGCCGGCGCCCGAGGCCCGAAGCACCGCGCCGAGCCGGCCGAGGTTCGTCGTCCCGGTCGCCCCGTAGAGGAGCGCGATTCCGTAGAGGAAGAAGCCACTGGCGAAGGCGCCCAGCAGGAAGTACTTCATCGCCGACTCGTTGCCGGTGGCGCGTGTCCGGAAGAAGCCGGCCAGGACGTAGAGTGAGAGCGACATCAGCTCGAGGCCGAGGAAGATCACGAGGAGGTCGACCGCCGAGGCCATGACCATCATGCCCACCGCGGCGAAGAGGACCAGGACGTAGTACTCGCCCGCCTCGACGCCCTGCCGCTGGAGGTAGCCGACCGAGAGCAGGAGCACCAGCGCGGCCGTCACACAGAAGATGGCGTTGAAGAAGAGCGCGAAGTCGTCCAGCACGATCATTTGCTGGAACGCCGTCGCCGGTCCCCCCCAGAGGATCGCCGAGGTGACGAGCGCGCCGCCGAGGCCGAGCACGCAGACGGCCGCCAGGTGCCCTTTCCCTCGCGGCGACGGCAAGAGGTCGAGGAGGAGACAGACGAAGCTCGTGCCCGTGACGATGAGCATGGGGACCACGGGCGGCCAGG
>CAZDYT010000047.1:8085-11544 GCA_964509395.1 uncultured bacterium | reverse complement strand
CAGGCGAGCGCGGGGATGGCGATGGGCATCAGGAGATTCCTCGGAGGGAGGCTGCGGCATCTTGAGCCATCTGGACCCCCTTCACGAAAGCCACCAGACGCCGAGCGACGCCCCCGCCTTCGCCTTCACGACCGCGATCAGCTCCGCGACGCTCGCCTCCGTCACCGCCGTGAAAGGGCTCGGGTAGACGCCGATCCACACGATGAGGAGGAGGATCGGCACCAACGTCACGAGCTCCCGCGCGTCGAGATCGGGCAGGTGCCGGCTCTCCTCGTGCCGCACCCCCCCGAAGACGACGCGCTGGTACATCCAGAGCATGTAGACGGCGGCGAAGATGATCCCCGAGGTCGCCAGCGCGGCGGGGACCCAGTGTACCTGGAACGCGCCCACCAGGATGAGGAACTCGCCCACGAAGCCGTTGAGCCCCGGGAGCCCGATGGACGACAGCGTCACGAAGAGGAACACCGCCGAGAAGACCGGCACGACGGCCCAGAGCCCGCCGAAGTCGGCGATGAGGCGGGAGTGGCGCCGCTCGTAGATCATCCCGACCAGGAGGAAGAGCGCGCCGGTGGAGAGGCCGTGGTTCACCATCTGGATGATGCCGCCCTCGATCCCCTGGGCGTTCAGGGTGAAGAGACCCAGCATGACGAAGCCGAGGTGGCTCACGGACGAGTACGCGATGAGCTTCTTGAGATCCGGCTGCACCATGGAGACCCACGCGCCGTAGAGGATGCCGATGATCGCGAGGGCGAAGATCACCGGCGCGAGCATCGCCGAGGCGTGGGGGAAGAACGGGAGGCAGAAGCGGAGGAACCCGTAGGTCCCCATCTTGAGGAGGACGCCAGCCAGGATCACGCTGCCCGCCGTCGGCGCCTCGACGTGGGCATCCGGGAGCCACGTGTGGAAGGGGAACATGGGCACCTTGATGGCGAAGGCCAGGGCGAAGGCGAGGAACAGCGGCACCTGGAGCCGGGGCTCGAGGGTCATCCGCGCGAGGGGTGCGTAGTCGAACGTGTAGGTCCCGGTCCGCTGGCCCTGGAGCCAGTAGAGGGCCAGGATCGCGAGCAGCATCAGTGCCGAGCCCGCCATCGTGTAGAGGATGAACTTCACGGCCGCGTAGACCCGCTGCGGTCCTCCCCAGATCCCGATGATGAGGTACATCGGGACCAGCATCGCCTCCCAGAAGACGAAGAAGAGGAAGAGATCCAGCGCGCAGAAGACCCCGATCATCCCGGTCTCCAGGAGGAGCATGGCGATCTGGAACTCCTTCACGCGCGTCGTGATCTGGGTCCACGCCGAGAGGAGGCAGAGCGGGGCCAGGAACGTCGTCAGCAGGACGAGGAGGAGGCTGATCCCGTCCACCCCGAGGTGATAGGTGATGCCGGAGATCGCGATCCATTCGGAGCGCGCCTCGAACTGCATGTCGGCGCGGCTCCGGTCGAAGCCGATCCAGAGGAAGCACGAGACGAGGAAGGTCACCACGCTGATGGCGAGCGCGACCCGGCGCAACCGCTCCTCCTCGCGACGGTCGAGGAGCGCGAGCGCCAGGGCGCCCAGGGTCGGCAGGAAGATGATCGCGCTCAGCAGCATGGGGCGGTCATCGCGGCCACAGGAGGAGGCCGAGGAGCGCGACCACGCCGATCAGCATGGTGAGCGCGTAGTTCATGACGAACCCCGTCTGGACGCGGCGGAGTCCGGCGGCCAACCGGGCCACCAGCTCCGCGATCCCGTTCACGGCGGCGTCGATCACCCCGAGGTCGAAGGCCTGGGCGCACCACTGGGCCACCCGGACGGTCGATCGCACGAAGAGCCAGTCGTACAGCTCGTCCACGTAGTACTTGTGGAGGAGCACCCGGTGCACCGCGTTCTGCGGGTGGCCGACCTTCGAGACGTCGGCCGCGCCGCGGACGTACATCTGCCACGCGACGGCGAGGCCCCCGAGCGCCGCCAGCACCGACAAGGTCATGAGCCCCCAGGCCGGGCCGTGGTGTGCCTCGCCCGCCGCCTCGGCCTTGAGGACCGGAGCGAGGAAGTGCCCGATCCACGTCCCCTCGGCCCACGGCACCCCCCACACCCCGGCGCCCGCCGCCAGGATCGCCAGGAACCAGAGCGGCACCGTCATCACCGGGGGCGACTCGTGGACGTGGTGGGCCACCGCGTGGTCCACGCGGGAGCCCCCGAAGAACGTGAGGAAGACCAGGCGCCACATGTAGAAGGCGGTCAGCCCGGCGCCGAGGAGGCCCAGCGCGAAGATCGCGTACCGATGGGCGCCGTACGCCCCCGCCAGGATCTCGTCCTTCGAGAAGAAGCCCGAGAACGGGGGGAGCCCCGAGATCGCCAGCGTGGCGACGATCATCGTGTCCCGCGTCTGCCCGAGCCGCGGCCAGAGGCCGCCCATCTTCCGGACGTCCTGCTCCCCCGCGAGCGCGTGGATCACCGAGCCCGCCCCGAGGAAGAGCAGCGCCTTGAAGAAGGCGTGGGTCACGAGATGGTAGATGCCCGCGGCGTAGGCCCCCACGCCGACGCCCACGAACATGTAACCGAGCTGGCTCACCGTCGAGTAGGCGAGAATGCGCTTGATGTCCGTCTGGGTGAGGCCGATGGTGGCGGCGAAGACCGCCGTCAGGACGCCGACCCACGCCACCACGTCCAGGGCCACGCCCGAGCGCTCGAAGAGCGCGTGGGCGCGCGCCACCATGTACACCCCGGCCGTGACCATCGTCGCCGCGTGGATGAGCGCGGAGACGGGCGTCGGGCCCTCCATCGCGTCCGGCAGCCAGGTGTGCAGGGGGAGCTGCGCCGACTTGCCGCAGGCGCCCAGGAAGAGGAGCAGGCTGATCGCGGTCGCGGTTCCCACGGCAAGGGTCGGCGCCCGGGCGAACACCTCCGTGTAGTCGAGCGTGCCGAGTGTTGTCCAGATCAGCATGACGCCGAGGCCGAACCCGAAGTCACCCACCCGGTTCACGATGAACGCCTTCTTCCCGGCGTTCGCCGCCGACTCCCGCGTGTACCAGAACCCGATGAGGAGGTAGGAGCAGAGGCCGACCGCCTCCCAGAAGACGTAGAGGAGGAGGAAGTTGCCGGCCAGGACGAGCATCACCATCGAGAACACGAAGAGGTTCATGTAGGTGAAGAACCGGGGGTAGTCCGCGTCCTCGTGCATGTACCCGATCGAGTAGACGTGGATCAGGAAGCCGACGCCGGTGACGACGAGCAGCATCACCGCCGAGAGCTGATCGAGCTGGAGCGTGACCGGCGCCCTGAAGGTGCCGGCCACAATCCACTCCCAGAGCGGGCCCACGAAGGTCTCGTGGCCACGCCACACGCCCCAGAACGCGGCGACCGCGAAGCAAAAGGCGAGCCCGACGCTGGGCACCGCGATCCAGTGCGCCCGATGGCCGAGCCGGCGCCCGAAAAAGAGGTTCGCGAGGGCGCCCGCAAGCGGAAGCGCGGGGATGG
>CAZDYT010000047.1:1447-8075 GCA_964509395.1 uncultured bacterium | reverse complement strand
ACCAGGTGGAGCAGCGGGTTTGCGGGCATGGTGCCAGTCGAAAAGCGGCCCGGGATCACCCCGGGCCGCTTCTCAGGCGCACCCGTAGCCTAACGGAAGGGAGCATGGGTGTCAACGGCGCGCAGCGACGCGGCCGGGCGTGATTTGCCGACCGCCGCTGAGGAAGAGGGAGCACACGGCACTTGGCCGGGCTGGCTGGTTCGGGTCGCGGTCAGTCCTCCCCTTCGGCCCTGAGTCCCAGCGCGCGGAGCTTCTTCCGGAGGGTGTTCCGGTTGATCCCGAGGAGCGCGGCGGCGCGGAGCTGGTTCCCGCCGGTCTCGCGCAGGACGGCGCGAAGGAGCGGGCGCTCCACCAGGCTCAGGACCAGCTCGTAGAGGTTCGCCGACTCCCGAGCCCCGAGCCCCCGCACGCACTCGTCGAGCTTTGCCTGGATGAGGTGCTCGAGCGTGCCCTCCCGCAGCGGCGGGGCGCCCGCCCCCGCGGAGATCGGGAGGTGCTCGGGCAAGACTACGCCAGCGGTGGCCATCACCATCGCGTGCTGGATGGCGTTCTCGAGCTCCCGCACGTTCCCGGGCCAGGGGTAGCTCACGAGCCGGTCCAGCGCTTCGGCCGCCAGCGCGCGCTCCCCCAGCTCGCCCGCGTACTTGGTCAGGAAGTGGTCGACGAGGAACGGGACGTCCTCGCGGCGCTCGCGCAGCGGCGGGAGCACGAGGCTCACCACGTTGAGCCGGTAGTAGAGATCCTCGCGGAAGCGGCCGTCCTTGATCATCGCCTCGAGGTCCCGGTTGGTCGCGGCAACCAGCCGCACGTCCACCCGGATCGGCTCGCTCCCCCCGATGCGCTCGAACTCCCGCTCCTGGAGGACGCGGAGCAGCTTCGGCTGAAGCTCCGGGCCCATGTCCCCGACCTCGTCGAGGTAGACCGTGCCGCCCTGGGCCAGCTCGAACTTCCCGAGCCGCCGCTGGTACGCGTCGGTGAAGGCACCGCGCTCGTGCCCGAAGAGCTCCGCCTCGAGGAGGGTGGCCGGAATGGCGGCGCAGGAGACCGCGACGAAGGGCTTCCCCGCCCGGCGGCTGTAGTGGTGGACCGCCCGCGCCACCACCTCCTTGCCGGTCCCCGACTCGCCCTGGATCAGCACGGTCACGTCGGTGCCGGCGATCCGCCCGATGGTCTTGTACACCTCCTGCATCCGCGGCGACTTCCCGACCAGCGCGCCGAACTCCCACACCTCGTGGATGCCGGTGCGGAGCTCGACGATCTCGCGCGCGAGCGCCTTGGCCTGGAGCGCGCGCGCGACGAGCAGGAGCACCTCGTCGTTGTCGAACGGCTTGGCGAGGTAGTCGTACGCGCCCCGCTGCATCGCCTCGACCGCCGCGCGCACGCTCCCGTGCGCGGTCACGACGATCACGGCGGTCTCCGGGCTCTGGGCCCTGAGCCGCGAGAGGGCCTCCAGCCCGTCGAGGCCCGGCATCCGGATGTCCACGAACGCCAGATCGAACCCCTCCGCCGCCGCGGCCGCCAGGGCGGCGTGGCCGTCTTCCACGACGGTGACCACGTGCCCCGCCTGGCGGAGGAGCCGGTCGAGCAGCCAGCGGATCGAGGGCTCGTCGTCCGCGACGAGGATCCGGGCACCGGTGGCAATCGCCCCCGTGCGCTCGCTCACGGGCTCGAACTCACCGGCAGGGCCGTCGGCAGGTAGCAAGCGAACGTCGTCCCCTTGCCGGGACTGCTGCTGACGCGGAGGGCCCCGTGGTGCTCCTCGACGATCCGATGGGCGAGCGCCAGCCCCAGCCCGAGCCCGCGCGGCTTCGTGGTGACGAAGGGGTCGAAGACCCGGTCCCGCAGCGCCTCCGGGATCCCCTCGCCCTCGTCGCTCACGAGGACTTCGACCAGCGGGCACGGGCCCGCCCCGAGGTCCACCTTCCCATACACGGGGTCGAGCGACATCCGGGTCGTCAGCGTCAGGCGGCCGCCGCCCGGCATCGCCTCGATGCCGTTCTGGACCACGTTCTGGAAGACCTGGGTGAGCCGGTCCGCGTCCGCCCAGAGGGGCGGCAGGCTCGGGTCGTACCGCCGGACGAGCTGGACCCCCTGGGCGCCCGCCGCCGGCTCGGCGAGCAGACAGACGTGCTCGAGGAGCTGGTGGAGGTTCACGGGGGCGAACGCAAAGCGCATCGGCCGCCCGAGGTCCAGGAGGGCCTCCATGACCCGATTCACGCGGTCGATCTCCGCGAGCATGACCGCGAGGTGCTCCCGGAAGGCACCCCCGCCCAGCTCGCTCTGAAGGAGCTGCGCCACCCCCCGGATCGCGCTGAGGGGGTTGCGGATCTCGTGCGCCAGCGCCAGCGCCATCTGGCCGAGGGCGGCCAGACGCTCCCCGCGCCGGACCTCCGCCTCGAGCGCCTTGAGCCGCGAGAGGTCTCGGAGGACGGCGACGGCGCCGCGGAGGTCGCCCGCCGGGCCGTGAAGCGGCGCCGTCTGCAGGCTCACCGGGACGCTGTGACCGCCCGAGAGCTCGACCTCGGACTCGGCCTCCGCCCGCCCCTCGGCGAGGCGGATCGTCTCCGCGAGATGCCGGACGACCTTCGCCTCGGACCCGAACACGTCGCCGAGCGCGCGGCCCACGACGCGGGTCGTGGCGCGCCCGAGGAGCACCTCGGCCGCGGCGTTCCAGAGGAAGACCGTGAGGTCCGGGCGGACGCCGATCACCGCGTCGGGGAGGCTGGCGAGAAGCCCGCCGTAATCCGGCGTGGAAGCCTGAGGCTGAGTCACGACCGTGCTCAGGCGAGGGGAAGCACCGCGCGCGCGTTCAGCGTGAGATTCGCCCGCTCGCCTCGGGCCAACCGGGCCGCCCCCGCGGGCGCGATCATCGCCGCGTTATCCGTGCAGAAGCGGAGCGGCGGCGCGCTCCACGCGTACCCCCGCTCGGCACACTCGCCCTCGAGCGCCTCGCGGAGCGCCCGGTTGGCGGCGACGCCGCCGGTCAGGAGGATCCGCCGGATCCCGAGGCGGCTTGCGGCGCGGACCGTCTTCCGCACGAGCATCTTGACCACGGTCGCCTGGAAGGACGCGCAGATGTCCGCGATCTGCCGGGGGCTCGGCGGCCCGTGGCGCCGCACGTAGAGGCTGACGGCGGTCTTGAGCCCGGAGAAGGAGAAGTCCGGCGCGCCGTCCGTGATCTGCGCCATCGGGAACGGAATCGCGCGGGCGTTTCCCTCGCGCGCCGTGCGCTCGACCACGGGCCCGCCCGGGTAGCCGAGCCCGAGGATCTTGGCGACCTTGTCGAAGGCCTCGCCCGCCGCGTCGTCGCGCGTCTGCCCGATGAGGCGGTACGACAAGGGCTCCGGGCAGGCGTAGAGCGCCGTGTGCCCGCCGGAGACGACGAGCGCGACGAAGGGGTAGCTCGCGCGCGGCTCCTCCAGGAAGCCGGCGAAGATGTGCCCCTCGAGGTGGTTCACGCCGACCAGCGGCACCCGGCAGGCGTACGCGAGGCCCTTGGCGACCGAGAGCCCGACGAGAAGGGAGCCGACGAGGCCCGGACCGCAGGTGACCGCGATCCCGTCGAGGTCGGCGAGGCCCACGCCGGCGTCGCCGAGCGCGTGGCTCAAGACCGGCAGGACGACCTCGAGGTGCCGGCGCGAGGCGAGCTCGGGGACGACCCCCCCATAGCTCCGGTGGATCGCGTCCTGGGACTGGACGACGTTGGACCGCAGGACCCCGTCCGCCAGCACGGCGACCGCCGTCTCGTCGCAGGAGGTCTCGATCCCCAGCACCACCATGCTCGCCCTACACCGCCGGGCGCGCGGCCCCCGCTTCCTTGGCGACCAGCGCGGAGACCGGCACGAGGCGAAGCCCGCGTGCCTCCCACCGCGGCAGCGCCTCTTCCAGAAGCCGGAGCGTCAGGAGCCGGCCGTGGGCGATGACGACCACCGATCCGCGCCGCTCGGCCCAGCGCTCGACCTCGCCGAGCCGGGCCCGCACGGTCGCCTCGCTCTCGTCCGGGTCGAGGAAGATCTGGCGCCGGGCCGCGGGAATTCCCAGCGCGCGGGCCAGGTCGTAGCCCACGCTCCGGTGGGTCGTCAGGCTGTCGACGAAGAAGAGCCCCTGCAGCACCACGGGCTCCAACAGGGCTCGCATCCGGACGCGGTCCTCGGTAAAGCGCGAGCCCATCCGGGTGGTCACCCCCACCACCCCGGGCAGACTCGCAAGATACTGGCGCGTCCGCTGCGTCACCTCTTCGGGCGTCATCCCGGTGAGCAGCACACCGGGGCCCGGATCGGTCTCCGGGAAGCGATACGGCTCGAGCGGGAGCTGGACCAGCACCTCCAGCCCGGCGCGCCCCGCCTCCCGCGCGATCCGCCGCGAGAGCGGCAGCTCCGGCAGCACCGCCGCCGCGATCGGTCGTCGCAGGGTGACGAGGCGCTCGAACACGTCCGCACGCGCCCCCAGCTCGTCCACGATCACCGCGATGCGGCCGGGGCCGCCCGGGCTCGGGCGCCTCCTCCGCGAACTCGCCGGGGGCGTCGCGCGCGGGGCTCCTTGCGATCCCCCGCCGCGCCACGCGAGGCTCAAGAGGGACGGCGCGCCGCGCCGAGCTTGATGGCGGTCGAGCCCCACCACCCCGGCAGCGAGCGCGACGATGAGCACGCCCACGACGACCCACGGAAGGCGCATCCGCACCCGGGACGCCATCGCTCGAATCCCGAGCTACCGCGCCCCGCGGGAGCGCGACGGCTCTAGCTGGCCTTGGCGGTGGGCCTGGTCTTCTCGAGGATCCGCGACGCCTTCAGGATGTCGAGCGCGCGCTGGAGCTGGACGTCCCGCTTCTGCTGCTCGGCCTCCGAGAGCGGGGGTGACGGCGGCTTGGCCGTCGCGTCCTCCTTGGGCGGCTCGACGACGATGTCCGGCGTGATCCCCTTGCCGTGGATCGACCGCCCCTTCGGGGTGAAGTATTTGGCCGTCGTCAGCCGCAGCCCCGACCCGTCGGAGAGCGGAATGATCGTCTGCACCGAGCCCTTGCCGAAGGTCTGGGTCCCCAGGACCACGCCACGGCCGTGGTCCTGGATGGCCCCCGCGACGATCTCCGATGCGGACGCCGAGCCATGGTTCACCAGGACGACCAACGGCACTTCGGTAATCGCGCGCTTGGCGTGGGCGACGAACCGCATGTTCTGGTTGCGCACGCGCCCTTCCGTGTAGACGACTAGCCGCCCGTCACCCAGGAACTTCTCCGACACCTCCACGGCGGCCGACAGGAGGCCGCCCGGATTGTTCCGCACATCCAGGATGAGCCCCGCGAGCCGCCCGGTCTTCTCGAGCTTCTCGACCCCCGCCTCGAGGTCGCGCGCCGTGTGCTCCTGGAACTGCCGGATCCGGACGTACCCGAGTCCCGGCTCGATCTCCTGAGTCTTGACGCTCTGCACCTGGATGATCTCCCGGGTGATCGTGACGTCCTGGGGCTCCTTCAAGCCTTCCCGCAGGATCGTGATGGTGACTTTCGTCCCCTTCGGGCCGCGCATCTTCTTCACGGCATCCACGAGGCTCATGTCCTTCGTCGGCAGACCCTCGATCTTGACGATCTTGTCCCCGGGCTGGATGCCTGCACGCGAGGCGGGCGTCCCATCGATCGGCGCGACGACCGTCAGCTGGTCGTCCCGGACCGTGATCTCGATGCCGAGCCCCCCGAAGCTCCCTGACGTCTCGACCTGCATCTCGCGGTAGCTCTCGGGATCGAGGAACGCGGAGTGGGGGTCGAGGGCTTTCAGCATGCCGCGAACGGCACCGTAGATGACCTCGCGCGGCTCGGTCTCCTCGACGTACTGGTTCTGGATGATGGCGAGCACGTCCGTGAAGAGCTTCAGCTGCTCATACGTCGCGCTCGGATCGACACCCTTCGACGCCGACGTCCCGCCGAGCGAGAGCGTGAACACCGCCAGGACGGCAGCTGTGAGGAATGCTTTGGTCACCCGCTTACCGGGACGCATGGACGAACCCTCCTTCATCTCCGACCTCTGCCGTTCCCGATCCCGGAGTGGCTCAGGAGCCCCGCCTCAGCCACTGCTCTGGATCCTCGGGTCGCCCCTGATACCGCACCTCGAAGTAGAGCCGCGGACCCACCAGGGATCCGGTCTCCCCGACCCGGGCGATGCCCTGTCCGGCTTTCACCCGGTCACCCTCCTCGACCAGGAGCTCCGAGGCGTGGGCGTAGACGGTGTAGTAGCCCACCCCATGGTCCAGGATGATGAGGTTACCATATCCTCTGAGCCATCCGCGATAGAGCACCGTGCCCGAGTACACGGCGCGGATCAGCGCACCCTCCTCCGCCTCGATGTCGACGCCGCTGCGGAAGGTCTCGGTGCCGAACCGAGGATGGACCTGCCGGCCGAAGCCCGCGACGATACGCCCGTCGGTCGGCCACGGGAGCTGCCCCCGCAGCGTCCCGAGCCCGACCGCCGGCGGGCGGGGCGCGTCGCGCTCACCGGGGCGCACGGACGCGGGGCGAGCCGCGGCCCGGGGCGCCCCGCGGCGGCCGAGCTCCTGGACCAGGGCCTCGAGGCGCCGGCTGGCCTCCTCGAGCTCCGCGGCCATGCGCTCGTGCGTCGCGCGGTCGTCGCGCACCGCCGCGAGC
>CAZDYT010000047.1:0-1437 GCA_964509395.1 uncultured bacterium | reverse complement strand
GCGGCGCCCCGCTCGGCCTCCACGGCCCGGCGCAAGCCGACCAGCTCCTGCCGGCCGCGCACCACCGCCGCCTGCCGCGCGCTGAGGCGCTCGGCCGTTTCGGCGACCTCGACGAGCCGCGCGAGGTCCATCCGGGCGATCCGAGTCAGGTCGTCGAGGGCACGAACCCGGGTCATCTCGGCCCACTCGTCGAGCCACGCGGGGCTCGCGGGCGCGTGCCGCAGGCCCTCGAGCGCGCGCAACCGGACTCCGAGCCCGCCCTGCTGCGCGACGATCTCCTCCGCCACGCGGCCGCGCCGACCTTCCAGTTCTCGAAGCTCGGCCTCGACACGCGCGATCCGCCCGTCCAGCCGGCGGAGGTCCCCGCGCTTCTTCGCCAGCGTCCGCTCCATCTGTTCCAGCTCCGCCAAGAACGACACCTCGCGGCTCCGGGCCGCCGACGCCCGGACACGGGCCTCATCGAGCTGGCGCCGGACCTCCCCCAGGGCTTGCCTTTTTGCCTTCAGTGTATCACCCGCGTGCTTGGGGTGCGCTCCGCCGGGCGCGTCCACCGCCATCAGCAGGGCGAGGAACAGCGACAGGCTGAGCGCGGCTCGCTTCAGGGGCCACCCCGCCGCCACGTCTGGAGTCCTCGACCCGGGCCACTCAAGGGCGACCTCCCCACGACACCCAGAGTTCTCGCCGAGGACGACCCGGGGCGACGGGGATCGGCCCGGACCTCACGGGCGCCCTCCCGCGAGCCCACCGACGAGGCCCACCGCGACACCCCCACCGACGAGGGCAGCCCCGAGCGCCCAGCTCGCAGCCGGGAGGGGCGCGAGACCGAGCGTCGTCCGCAGCCACCCGGCAACCCCCGGTGCGCCGGCCTCGGAGACGAGCAGCAGGGTGCTCCAGCCGAGCGCGGCACCGGCGCCTCCCTGCACGACCGCCTGCAGGAGCAGCGGGCCCCACAGGCACGCCTCCGGCACTCCCGCCAGCCGGAGGACCGCGGTCTCCTCCGCGCGCCGCTGGCGGGCCACGACCGTCGCCCCTGCGATCGCGACGAGGGCGGCCAGGCCGAGGAGCGCCCCCAGCGTGAAGCCGCCACGCATGATGCCGCGTCCGACCCGCTCGGCCGGCTCCACCCATCCGATCGGCGCCTGCACCTCCTCGACGCCGGGCAGGCGTCCCAGTCCCTCGACGAGGGCGCGCAAGCCGGCGGCCGTGACCTCCGGGGCCGGCGTCACCAGGAGCCGTGCCGGCAGGGGATTCACCGCGAGGCGACCGAGCCCGGTGGCGGCCGGCCCGAGATAGCGGCGCAGGTCGGCCAGCGCCTCTTCGGTCGAGACGTAGCGAACCGCGGCGACGCCCGGCAACGCCCGGACGGCGGGAAGCAGGCTCCTCGAGCCATCCAGCGGGACCGCTTCCGGGCCCAGGATCGCGACGACGCGCAGCTCC
>CAZDYT010000046.1:0-13280 GCA_964509395.1 uncultured bacterium | reverse complement strand
TCCCGGCGTCCTCGGTCGTCGGCGGCCCTCAACGTACCGGGAGTACGCCTCGGGCTGCCTCCTCCCTGCGTCCTTGGGCTGCTCGGGTCTCGACCACGGCCCGAGGCCGTTGACCCATTGACCACGAGTTTGGCACCTCGAGGGCTCTAGCACCGCGGCGCCGTCAGGCGGAGGGAGCCTGGTTCGCCTCTGCGGATCCGCGCAGGGACCGGCGCACCACGTAGCGGCAGGGGGATCCGTCGCGAGGCTCGCGCTCGACCGTGAAGCGGTACCGGCCGCTCAAGGTCTCGCCCCACGCCCGCTGGCGCTCCAGCCAGCCGAGGCACGGGGGGTAGGCGCCCGCGGAGAGGTGGCCGTACCCGCTCCGCTCGGCGATGGGCTCGCCGAAGCACTGCGCGTTCTCCACGACGAGGGTCTCCGCGTCCAGGACGGTGACGGTCCGCTCGGGACCCCCGAGGCCCCCGAACATGTACAGGCAGACCCGGTACCAGTCCGCGACCTGCTCGATGGTGTCCAGCGAGTCGATCCCGGCCACGCGCTTGAGCTCGCGGAGCTCGATGCGCGCCAGGCTCGCGATCGCCCGCTCGTTGAGGCGCATCGCCTCCTCCAGCCCCACGCGCGCGGCCACCTTCAGGAACCACTGGCCGTCGTGGCTGCGCCAGCAGGTGGCGATCAGGTCGACCAGCGTGTCGGCGTCGAGCCCGAACGGGAACCGGCGCGACTCACCCAACGTTCAGCGCGCGGTGGCGGGGCCCGCGACCACGTCGGTCGGCGCGCCGCGGAGGAAGTTCTCGATGTTCTCCACGGCGCGGTGCAGCCCGGCCTCGATCACCTCCCGGGTCATCCCGGCGTTGTGCGGGGTCAGGACGACGTTCGGCAGCGCGAGCAGGGGATCGTCGGGCGGCACGGGCTCCTCGTGGAAGACGTCGAGCGCGGCCCCGGCCGGCCGCCCGTCGCGCAAGGCTCCGAGGAGGGCCTCCTTGTCGACGAGGGCGCCGCGAGCGGTGTTGACGAGGAAAGCGGTCGGCTTCATGAGCGCGAGCCGCTCGGCTCCGAGGAAGCTGCGCGTCTCGGCCGTGAGCCTGAGGTGCAGGCTCACGACGTCGGCCTCTTGCAGGAGAGCCTCGAGGCTCACCGGGCGGGCGCCGGCCTCCGTCGCGCGGCGGTCGTCCCCCCGGAAGGTCCAGGCCAGGACCGGCATCCCGAGGGCGCGGCCCAGCCCGGCGACGCGGCGGCCGATCGCGCCGAGCCCGATCACGCCGAGCGTCTTCCCGCGCGCCTGGACGAGCAGGCCGCGCGGCCACTCCCCGGCCCGGACGCCGCGGTCCAGCGCCGGGATGCGGCGCATGACGGCGAGCATGAGCGCGATGGTGTGCTCGGCCACGGCGTCGGCGTTGACCTCGGGGGTGTTGGTGGCGGTGACGCCGCGCCGCCGGCAGGCCTCGAGGTTCACGTTGTCGGTGCCGGTGCCCCAGATCGAGATCAGCCGGAGGCGCGGGCAGGCGGCGAGGACGCGGTCGGTGAAGCGCGCGTGGGCGCGGATGTTGACGACGACCTCCGCGTCGCCGATCCGTCGGATGAGCTCCGCCTCCTGGTCCGCGCCGCGCTCGGTGTGAACCGTGACCTCCCCGAGCACGCGGAGGCGCGCCTCGGCGGTCGAGCCCGTCAAGGCTGGCGGGAAGTCATCGGGAACGACGATCTTCAGGCTCACATGAGCCGACCCGCTCGCTTGCGAGTGGTTACGGAGACTCGGCGTCGAAGATCGCTTGGGCCGCCGCGAGCGCTTCCCCGGTGTCGACCTTGTACCCGAGATCGCGAAGCGCCATGCCGAGGGCCGAGAGCGTCGGCAAGACGTAGAGCGGGCTCGCCGTGATACCCATGGTCCCGACGCGGAGCGCGCCTTCCCGCATCTTGTCGACGCCGATGCCGGTCGAGATGAGGATGCCGTAGGCATCCCGCATCCGCCGGACCACGGCCCCCGCGGCGATCCCCGGTGGCGTGCGGAAGCACGACACCGTGTCCGAGACGAGCGTCGGCTCGCCGAAGAGGTCGAGCTTGAGCGCGGCGAGCCCCGCGCGGAAGGCCTTGCCCGCGATCCGGTGCCGGCGGACCCGGTGCGGCATCCCTTCCTCGAGGATCAGCCTGGTCGCTTCGCGGAGCGCCTGGCAGAGGTGGGTCGGCATCGAAACGGGCTGGTTGCGCCGGCCGCCTTCCGGCACGCCGCCGCCGCGGGAGGCCGGCACCCACTGCCGCTTCCAGCGGATGAGGTCGTATGCATAGCTCGAGGGCTTGCGCGTCCGCCGCTCCATCGCCTCGAACGCCCGCGGGGAGACGGAGACGACGGCGAGGCCGAGCGGCATGGCCAGACACTTCTGCGAGCCGGTCATGTTCACGTCGACGCCCCAGGCGTCCGTCTGCACGTCGAGCCCGGCGAGCGAGGAGACGGTGTCGAGGAGGTAGAGCGCGCCGTGGCGGCGGGCGATCTCGCCCACGGCCGCGGCAGGGTAGGTCAGGCCCGTGGAGGTCTCGTTGTGGACGAGAGTGAGGATCTTCGGCCGGACCTGCGCGACCGTGCGCTCGAGCGCCTCGAGGTCGAGCGCGCGGCCCCACTCCACCTCGACCGGCGTGACCGCCCCCCCGGCCCGATCCGTGATCTCCCGCATGAGCCCGCCGAAGACGCCGGCGATGACGACCACGACGCGGTCGCCCGGCTCCACGAGCGACACCACCGCCGCCTCGAGGCCCGTGCGACCCGAGCCGGGCATCGCGATCACCTCGCCCGTCGTCTGGAACACCTGCCGGAGGTCGAGGCAGGCCGGCTCGAGGATCTCCTCGTCGAACGGGGGCTCGTACTGGACCATGGCCGGCTGGGCCATCGCGCGAATCACGCGCCAGGGCACTTCGGTCGGGCCGGGGATCATGAGAATGGGGCGATCGAGGCCGCGCATCCAGTGTTGGTAGCTCACGCGTCTCTCCTTGTGTAAGAGGAACTCATCAGGGCAACGTTCCCCATTGTATGTCGGCTTCGGCCGCGGCGCCACCTCGGGCGGTGCGCTCCGCTGGCGCTCAGGCGGGACGCGGAGGCACCCCGCGGTGGCGCAGGATCAGATACAGGTTGCGCGCGTAGATGCCGAGACCGGCCGCCTGGCCGAGAATGAAGACCGGGTCCATCCGGTGGATCGCGTAGGCGAGCAGGATCAGCCCGCCGGCGACGCTGAAGTACCAGAAGTAGATCGGGACCACGCTCTCGCGGCGCCGCTCGGAGGCGATCCACTGCACGAGGAAGCGCGCCGAGAAGCAGCCCTGCCCGAGGAAGCCGACGGCCAGCCACCACTTCGAGGGATCCATGCCGTTACCTTTCTTCGGAGGGCTGCCCGGCCTCCCTCCGACGGCCCTCCCGGCCGGTTTCATCCTATAGCGCCTCAGCCCGCTTTGGGAGTCCCCGGAACGATGCTAGAATGCGCGCGCGACGTAGGGCGAGGCCCGCCGCTCGATGGAGGCGACCCGAGATATGGTCAAGGGCTACATCCTGCTCCGCCTCGTTCCCGGTCTCGAGGCCGACGCGCTCAACCAGATTCGCGCCATTCCGGGGGTGGCGGACCTGACGCTCGTCTTCGGCGGATGGGACGCGGTCGTCCAGGCCGAGGCGAAGACCCTGGCTGGCCTGACCCGGCTCGTGGTCGGGCAGATCCGCGGCATTCACGGGGTGCAGGCGACGGAGACGTTGGTCGCCGCCGAGCTCTAGGGTCCTTGAACCACCAAACTCGTGGTCAATGAGTCAAGTTTCACCGCCCAACCGCCACGGCGCTAGCCCTAACCGGCCATTCCGCGTGGATGACGCGGCGACGGAGGTCCGCGGGTGACGCGGCGAACGGGGCGCCCCACGGCGCGGAGCGCACCGCGACACGCCGCCGGGATGCCTTTGCCGGGTGACGCGGGCCGCTCACCCCGGGCTCGTGCGGGAGCGAGCACCGTGGGGCGGTTCGCCGCGGCAGGCCCCGCGGAGCGGCCGCTCAAGGCGCCAGATTATTTGCCGTTCGGGGCTTAACACTGTGGCCGATCCCTGTCGCCGAAGCTCCCCGCCGCTCCCCCAGGCGGACGAAGAGCTGGATATCCGGGCGGAGGTGTGCCCCTACACGTTCCTCAAGGCGAAGCTCGCCATCGAGCCGATGGCACCGGGCCAGGTGCTCCGCGTCATCGTCGGGAACGAAGCCTCGGCGCGGGACGTGCCGCGTAGCCTCGGCGACGCGGGACACGCCGTGCTCGCCGTCGAGGCGTTCGGCTCGAGCGTGTGGGCGATTCTCGTCCGGAAAGGCGGCTGAGGACGCCCGCGGGATTCAGCGGGCTCCTGGACCCACGCGCCACCACGCGAAGAGCAGGCCCTGGAGAAGCGACAGCACGAGCAGCAGGACGTCGTCGGCCAGGTAGAGCGACACGAACCCGCGCGTCACGGCGCGGGCGGCGAAGACCGCGATCATCCCCGCGGCAAGATTGACGGCGCAGAACACCACCGCCAGGCCGAGGCACTCGAGCACCTTGCCTGCCGCGCCGCGAAGCGCCTTCGGCGACAGCCCGAGCCCTCGCGCGCCGACGGCGTAGGCGCCCGTCGACGTCAGCCCCACCAGGATCAGGACAAAGGCGTCGTCCATGCCTCCCTCCGCCGCTACAGGTAGCCCGCGACCCGGTAGTAGAGGCGGGCCAGGAGCTCCTCCAGGACCCCGCGCATCAGGCCGAGCCGCGCCTCCGGCTCCGACGCGCGGGGGAAGGCGCCATCGGCCGGGGCCGGGAGGACCTCGAAACCGGCTCGCTCGAACAGGCCGCGCGCCCGGGCCAAGTGCCGCGATTCCGTCACCAGCAGGATGCGTCGGACGCCCCGGGGCCCCAGCAGCGCCCGCACGTGGAGGGCTTCCTCGCGCGTGGTCCGCGCCGTGCCGTCTGTCAGAATCCCCTGCGCGGCGACCCCCAGGTCACGCGCCAGCTCGGCACGGACTTCCGCCTCGGTCCGCCCACCCTCCGGGCGGGACGGACCCAAGAGGACCAGAAGCGGCGCGAAGCCCCGTCGATAGAGCCCGACCCCGTGCACGGTCCGGCGCACCGAGTTCGCCCCCAGCATCCCGTCCTGCAGGAGCTGGTTGCCCAGCACCACGACCGCATCGGACGGCTCCAGGCGGGGAGCCGTGCCCAGCCAGCGGCTCACGAGATTGGGGAGTGGCGTGAAGGCGGAGGCCGCCAACAGCACCAACGCGGCGAGTCCGAGGAGTTGGCAACCGCGCACCCACCTCACGGTCGAACCGTAGCGCCGTGCCCGGCCGTGGTCTCGCTCACCGCACGCCACGCGCCACGCGCTGCCCCGCCTGGTAGACGTCGAGCACGTTCCAGAGCGCCCCCAGCTCCTGCGTCGGATCGCCGGCGACCACGAGCACGTCCGCCGGGCGGCCCGGGAGCAGCCGGCCGGCCACCTCGCCGGCGCCGATCGAGTCGGCCGCGCCGGCCGCGCCGGCGACGATGGCCTCGCCGTAGGAGAGCCCGGCCTGGGCGAGGAGCTGGAGCTCGTGCACGAACTCGCCCGGCGCGTACCAGCCCCACGGCGAGTCGGAGCCCGCGGTCATCCGGACGCCGGCCCGCGCCATTTTGCCGATGGCCTCGACCCGGACCTCGAGCGCCTGCTCGCACCACTCGACGTGGGCGACCTGCTCGGGCGAGAGCGCCTCTCCGCGCTCCCGCTTGGCCGTGAGCCGCTCGATGCCCGCCTTGATGACGTAGAGCGTCGGGTTGACCCAGGCGCCCGCCGCCACCAGCCGTTCCACCAAGTCCGGCCGGAAGCGGTAGCGGCCGTCGGGGTCGGAGAAGACGCAGTGGATGATCATGTCGACCTCGGCGTCGAGGCAGTGCTCGATGCCCTGCGCCGAGGTGCAGTGGGCGGCCGTCAGCTTGCCGTGGCGATGGGCCTCGTCCGTGATCGCGCGGAGCTCGGCGAGGGTGTACGAGGTGCGGTTCGGGTTGGAGGTCCGCGTGCTGCCCCCGGTCGCCACGATCTTGATATAGTCGGCACCCTCCTTGAGGAGCCTCCGCACCTCGCGGCGCACGCCGTCCTCACCGTCGGCCTCGGAGCCGAAGTACCACATGTGGCCGCCGGTCGCGGTGATCGGTCGCCCGCAGATGACCATGCGCGGTCCCACGGCGAGCCCTCGGCGAATCCCCTGGCGGAGGGAGAAGGCCACCCGGTGCTTGGCGCCGTTCTCGCGGACGGTCGTGACGCCGGAGTGCAGGACCGTGCGGGCGTTGGCCGCCGCCTGCAGGAGCAGGATGTCGTCGTCCTCCTGGGCGACGTCGTCGCCGAGCGTCCCGTCGCCGGGCGCGACGAGATGCGTGTGGGCGTCGACCAGGCCGGGAAGGATGGTGGCGTCGCCGTAACCGATCTCTTGGGCAGGGGCCCCGTCCGGGGCGCGGACCTCGGCCTGGCGACCGATCCGAGCGACCCGCCCGTCTTCGATCAGCAGCGCCGCCGCCTCGAGGGGCGGGTGTCCACTTCCGTCCAGCAGGCGGGCTGCTCGGATGAGTGTGAACCGCGTGGATGGTCCAGACATGGCGTGCACCTCCGGGTCGGTTTCGCCCAACATACACCAAGCTGGCTCAGTGGGGTGGCGCCGCGGATCTGCTCGTGACTGCCCGGCGCCACCGAGATCGTCTTCGCGCTCGGGGCTCACGTGACCGGCTGGTGGCGGTCATGCACGAGTGCGGCTAACCCGGCCTAGTCATGAAGCTCTGCGCGAGACGAGGGGAGGCCGCGCGGGTGACGCGGCGAACGGGGCGCCCCGCGGCGCGGAGCGCACCGCGACCCGCCGCCGGAGGTCGCTTGGCTGGGGACGCGGATCGCCCTCCTCACGCCCGTGCGGGAGCGAGCACCGTGGGGCGGTTCGCCGCGGCAGGCCCCGCGCGGCCATCCCTCTCAGCTCGCTCGGCTCGCAGGCGCGCGAATAATCCGGACTAAGGCAGCTCGACGAAGAGATCCCTGCCCTCCACGCGGACGGGGTAGACCCGGACGTGGAGCTCGGGGTCCACGAGGCAACGGCCGGTCCGCAGGTCGAAGTCGAACCCGTGCCACGGGCAGATGACGACGTCGCCCTCAAGCGCGCCCTCGCCCAGCGGGCCATCCTCGTGCGGGCAGAGCGGGCTGGAGGCGTAGTAGCGCCCCTCGCCGGCGTTGAAGAGCGCGAGCTCGATCCCGTCCACCTCGATGGTCTTTCCGCGTCGGACGGGGATCTCGTCGATCGAGGCGACCCGGACGAGGCGCGGCACGGCGCTACGCGGGAGCCTCCCGCGCGATGGTGAGCGCGGCCATGAGCTCCATGTGCTCGCTCCTTTCCTCCGACCCAATATACCGCGCGCCGAGTATAATGCCGGCGGAGTCCCGCCTCGCCGTAGGAACTCATAAGTCAGGGTTACCCTCCGAGAAGCTTGACACCCGGGGGCCCGGCCAGTAGGGTGGGGTGGGGTTTCGCACCGCATGATCGCGCTGGGTGCCGACCACGCCGGCTGGCAGCTCAAGGAGGAGGTCAAGGCCTGGCTCCTCAACGGGAACGCCGAGCTGCTGGATTTCGGCACGCACTCGCCTGATCCGGTCGACTATCCGGACTACGCCGCTCAGGTCGCCGAGGCCGTGGCCTTCGGCAAGGCGGCGCGGGGCATTCTCGTCTGCGGGACCGGGATCGGGATGGCGATGGCCGCCAACAAGCTCCCCGGGGTACGGGCGGCGTTCTGCCCGGATCTGTTCACGGCGCGCATGAGCCGGGAGCACAACGACGCCAACGTCCTGGCGTTGGGCGGCCGGCTCACGGGTCGGGAGCTCGCGCTCGAGATCGTGGACATGTGGCTCCGATCGGAGTTCCAGGGCGGGCGGCATCGCCGGCGCCTCGACAAGGTCGCGGAGCTGGAGCGGCGGCACGCGGGATCGTCCGTGAGGGAGGCGTAGACGGATGCAGCGGCTGGAGCAGATCGACCCGGACGTCGCGAAGGCGATTCGGCAGGAGACCGAGCGCCAGGCGCGGAACCTCGAGCTGATCGCGTCGGAGAACTTCGTCTCCGAGGCGGTGCTCGAGGCGGCCGGTTCGGTGATGACGAACAAGTACGCCGAGGGGTACCCCGGCCGTCGCTACTACGGAGGTTGCGAGCACGTGGACACGGTCGAAGAGCTCGCGATCCAGCGGGCCAAGGAGCTCTTCGGCGCGGAGCACGTGAACGTCCAGCCGCACTCGGGCTCCCAGGCCAACATGGCCGTCTACTTCACCGTGCTGCAGCCGGGGGACACGATCCTGGGCCCGAACCTCGCGCACGGCGGGCACCTCACCATGGGCAGCCCGGTGAACTTCTCCGGGCGGCTCTACCGCGTCATCCCCTACGGGGTCCGGCGAGAGGACGAGCGGATCGACTTCGACCAGCTCCGGGATCTCGCCCGCGAGCATCGGCCGAAGCTCATCATCGCCGGCGGCTCGGCCTTCCCGCGGGCGATCGACTTCAAGCCGTTCCGCGGAATCGCTGACGAGGTGGGGTGCCTCCTGATGGCCGACATCGCGCACCCGGCCGGGCTCGTCGCGGCAGGCCTCCACCCGACCCCGGTCCCGTACGCCGACTTCGTCACGACGACCACTCACAAGACCCTGCGCGGGCCCCGCGGGGGCATGGTGATGTGCCGCACGGCCTACGCCGCGACCCTGGACAAGACGGTCATGCCCGGGATGCAGGGCGGGCCCCTCATGCACGTCATCGCGGCGAAGGCAGTCGCGTTCCGAGAGGCCTTGACCCCGGAGTGGCGGGCCTACCAGCGCCAGATCGTGGGGAACGCCGCGGCTCTGGCGCAGGCCCTGACCCGCCGCGGCCACCGCCTCGTGGCCGGCGGGACCGACACGCACCTCATGCTCGTCGACCTCACCCCCCAGGGGCTCACGGGCAAGGAGGCCCAGGAGGCGCTCGACCGCGCGTGGATCACCGTGAACAAGAACACGATCCCCTTCGAGACGAGAAGCCCGATGATCACCAGTGGGATCCGGATCGGGACGCCGGCCGTGACGACCCGGGGCATGCGGGAGCCGGAGATGGACGCCATCGCGGACTTCATCGACCGGGTCCTCAAGGGCCGCGGGGACGCGCGCGTGGAGGCGGAGGTCCGCGCCGACGTCGCGGCGCTCACGGCGCGGTTTCCGCTCTACCCGGAGCGCCTCCGGTAGCGGCCCACGGGGAGGCGCGTCATGAGATGCCCGTTCTGTGGTCACACCGAGGATCGCGTCGTGGATTCGCGGGTCGGACGCGACGGTGAGTTCATCCGCCGCCGGCGCGAGTGCCTGAAGTGCAGCCGTCGCTATACCACCTACGAGTACATCGAGGACGTCCTGCCCATGGTCGTCAAGCGGGACGGCCGCCGGGAGCCGTTCGATCGGGCGAAGCTCCGCAACTCCATCCTGAAAGCCTGCGAGAAGCGCTCCGTCGGCGTCCAGGCCGTGGACAACATCGTGGCCGACATCGAGGCGAAGCTCCACGATCGCGCCGAGAAGGAGGTCTCGAGCCTCGAGCTCGGCGAAATGGTGATGGCCCAGCTTCAGCGGCTCGACCAGGTCGCGTACGTGCGCTTTGCGTCCGTCTACCGGCAGTTCAAGGACATCGCCCAGTTCATGGACGAGGTGAAAGGCCTGCTCAAAGGGCGGGAGGCCGGCAAGAAGCGACCGAGCAAGGCACGGGCCTAGCGCGGACTGTTCACGAACGCCTCCCGAATGATGCAGGCTAGGCGGCCGAGGACGCCGGGCTGCAACGTCGTCAACCCCGAGGCTCTGCGGACCTGACCTGGTCCCTCTTCCGGGTCGCCAGGACCACGCCCGCGATGACGATCAGCGCCCCCAAGCCGTGCACCCACGTCACCGGCTCGTCGAGGAAGATCCACGAGAGCCCGATGACCTCGAAGGGGAGCAGGTTCACCGTGAGCGAGGCGATGGGAGCCGACACCACGCGAATGCCCCAGTAGAACCAGACGTGGGAGATCGTCACCACGAACGCCGCGTAGAGGATGGCCAGCACCGTGCCGGCGGTCACATTGGGGACGGCGGTCCACGGCCGCTCGAGCAGGGCGAGCGGCACCAGAAAGAGCGCGGAGACCAGGTAGGAGCCCGTGGTCACGACCGTGGGCGGGAACTGGCGCGCCACCTGCCGGGCATAGACCGAGTACACCGCCCAGATCCCCTGACCCGCGAGGATGAAGAAGTCTCCGGGGTAGAGGTCCAGGTCCAGGACCGCCCGGAGCGAGCCCCGGGTGACGGTCAGGACCACCCCGGCCGACGAGACGACGATGCCCGCGAGGTTCGCGGGCGAGAGCCGCTCCCGGAGCCACATGGCCGAGAGGATGGCGACGCAGAGCGGTCCGGTCGCGCCGACGATCGCGGCGTTCACGGCCAGTGTCCGCTTCAGGCCGTAGTACCAGAGGGTCGTGTTCGTGACGAGCCCGGTGAGGGCCAGAATCGCGAAGGCGCGGAGATCGGCGGCGCTGACGGCCGGCCACGTCTGGTAGCTCAGGCGGACGTACCAGAGCAGCACAGCGGAGGCCAGGAGGGCGCGAAGCGCAGTGAGGGTGATCGGGCCCACGACCTGGAGGGCGACCTTGCCCGCCATGAAGTTCCCCGCCCAGATGACGCTGACGAGGAGGAGGATCCCGTACGCCTCGTGCTCGCGCAGCTCGCGCTCGGGCTTGGCCATAGTGAAGGGTGACGCCCCTTGTCCTGGAGAGGCAGGCCCGATCCCGTCGCCGTGTTAGGCCGACCGTGTCACGGCCGGCCCCCAGCCGAGTATAAAGGCGCGGAGGCCCCGCTCTGGCGGGGCCTCCGCGGTCAACGGGAGAGACCTCGCGCTACTTCCTCTTCTTGGCCGCCTTCTTCTTCGCCACCGAGCCTCACCCCCTCCCGCCCGCTTCGCGAGGACCTCTCGGGGCAGCCCGGGCCTGCGCCCCGCACTGTTGCGGCGAAGGGTAGGGCAGCCCCGGACCGCTGTCAAGGGAAAAATGCAACGGGGAGGGTCGGGAGAGCTGGACCGCCCCTACATCTTGTGGTGGTGGCGGGCATGCCCGGCCGGGCTGGTGTCGGGACGGCGGTTGACACGCTGGTGGCGGGATGCTAGCGTGACTCGCACGCGTCGAAGCGGTAACCCGCGCTCGGTCTAACGGAGGTCGGAATGAAGCGAGAGGTCAGGAAGATCGTGTTCGTGGAACCCAAGTCCACGCATCTGCATGTCTACAGCCGGGTGTGCATCCCGCGCTTGGGCTCCGTGTTGCTCGGCACCATCATGCGCAACAAGGGCTACGACGTGCGCGTCTACATCGAGGACATCGCGCCGGTGGACATGAGCGAGGTGATGAGCGCGGACTTCGTGGGGATCTCCACGCTGACCTCCACCGCGCCCCAGTCCTACCGGCTGGCCGACGAGGTGCGCGCCGCCGGGATCCCGGTGGCGATCGGCGGGACCCACGTGACCTTCCTCCCCGACGAAGGCCTGGAGCACGCAGACTTCGTCGTCCGGGGCGAAGGGGAGGTCGCTTTCCAGGAGCTGATCGACGCCATCCAAGCCGGGGAGGCGGTCGAGAGGATCCAGAACCTCTCGTACATCCGGGACGGGAAGCCCCTGCACGTTCCGGAGCGGCCGAAGATCGCGAACCTCGACGTGAACCCGATCCCCGACTACGGGCTGATCCACGGCTGGAAGCCCGGCGGCGTGGTCTCGATCGCGACGTCCCGCGGCTGCCCGTTCTCGTGCACCTTCTGCTCGGTGCCCGGCATGTATGGCCACGCGTTCCGCACCCACACCGTCGACCGCGTGATCGAGGAGCTCAAGCTCCGGCGCGACGCCGGCTACGTCTTTTTCGCCGACGACATCTTCACGGCGAACAAGAAGCGCGTGAAGGAGCTGCTCTCCCGCATGATCAAGGAGGGCATCACGCCGGAATGGGGAGCGCAGGTCCGCACCGAGACCGTGGACGACCCCGAGCTGCTCAGGCTGATGCGCGACTCCGGCTGCTTCAACGTCTACGTCGGCTTCGAGTCGATCAACCCACGGACGCTCAAGCTCTTCCAGAAGAAGCAGGACCTCGACAAGATCAACCGCTCCATCGACCGCTTCCACGAGCACAACATCCGGATCCACGGGATGTTCGTCGTGGGGTCGGACGAGGACGATCTGGAGACGATCTACGCGACCGCGGACTTCGCCAAGAAGCGTCAGATCGACTCGGTCCAGTTCATGATCCTCACTCCGATTCCTGGCTCGCCCGACTGGGAGACGCTCTACGACCACGGCAACAAGTACGTCTTCAACACCGACTGGGAGGTCTACGACGGGCACCACGCGGTCCACCATCCGCGACGCATCTCGCCGTACGAGCTGCAGGTCGCGGCGGTCGACGCGATGGCGAAGTTTTACTCCTGGCCCCAGATCCTCAGGAGCGCCTTCCGGAAAGACAAGAAGGACAAGTACTACGCCATGATCCGCTACTGGGGCAAGCGGATGATCAGGGACTGGTGGAAGCAGAACAGCGAGTACGTCGAGCGGCTCAAGCGCGAGCTTTACTCGGAGGCCCGGCGCCTCAAGCCCTCGGGCTGGCGCCGGATCGGGGTCCCCGAGGCCCTGATGAAGGACAAGGTCGGGAGTCTCCTCAAGACGTTCCTGGCCGAGCTGGGGGTCGAGGTGGTGCCCCTGCCCGACGGCGCGTCGGCCGGGAGCTGGCGGCAGAGCTTCGACGTGCTGCTCATGCCGATGATGAAGCGGGTCGCCAAGGGCCGGGAGGATCTGGCCCAGCGGCTCCAGAGCTTTCAGGCGGAGATCCAGGCGCACCTGGACAAGCTACCCCAGATTCCGTTCCCCCTCGGCGATGAATCGGGGCCTCTCTATGAGCCCTTCGCCAAGATCGGGCTCCTCTTCACCTCGAACCTCGAGCGCGTCCGCCAGGCCTACCGGAAGGCGGGGGCGGTCGAGGGATTCTGGGAGCCCGTCGAAGCGTAAGCGCTGGAGCGGGCGTCCGCCTGCCGGCCTACCGAGGAGCGTCCGCCAAGCGGCTTTCGGGGAGCGGCTTCGCCCAAAGGGCCGTCGGAGGGGGGCGGAGTCCCCCTTCCCAAGGAGATCTAGCGCCGTGGCCGATCCCCGTCGCATCGATCATCTCGGCCGGAACGCGCACGGCCTGCGGCCGCGCGGCCGTCCCGGCCTCTGGGCGTCCTCGGTCGTCGGCGGGCCTCCCAGAAGGGAGCGACGGCCCG
>CAZDYT010000045.1:0-13408 GCA_964509395.1 uncultured bacterium | reverse complement strand
GACGACGCGCAGCTCCGCGCGCCACGCCGCCGTGAGCCGGCCCACGGCGTCGAGCCCGAGCCAGGTCGCCCCGAGCCCGAGGACCGCCAGGGCACTCAGCAGAATCCCGCTCACGCCGGCCGCCCCGGTGCGGCGCAGGTCGCGAAGGGCCGTGGCGAGAAGGAAGCTAAGGCGTCCCACGGGGACTCCCGTCCGCGCGGACGCGGCCGCCGTCCAGCCTGAGCGTCCGCGCGTCGAGCTCCGCGGCGAGGCTCGCCGTCTGCGTCGCCACCAGGACCGTCTCGCCGCGGGCATGCATGGCCTGCAGAAGGCCCACGATCTCGTGCGCCGCGGCGCCCTCCAGCGCCGTGGTCGGCTCATCCGCCAGAACGAGCTCCGGGGCGCCGGCGAGCGCCCGGGCGATTACGAGGCGTTGGCGCTCCCCGGCGGCCAGCTCCCACGGGAGCGCATTGGGCTTCGCCGCGAGGCCGGCATCGCGCAGGGCGGCCAGGGCCCGCGCCCGCGCTTCGCTCCGCGACGCGCCAAGGGCCCGGAGGACGAGCGCGACGTTGCCGAACACGGTCCGGTCGGAAAGGAGGCGCGGCTCTTGCGGGATCAGACCGAGCCGGCGCCGGAGCCGGGCGACGCCGCGGGGGCCGAGGGCGCCGACGTCCTCACCGTCCACGAGGACCGTGCCCTGGTTCGGTCGCTCCTCGCCGGCGACGAGGCGGAAGACCGTGGACTTGCCGGCGCCCGTCGGACCGGTCAGGACCACCATCTCCCCCGGGGCGACCCGAAAGCTCGCGTCGGTGAGAACAGGGACACGGCCGCCCGTGCGGCGTGCGTAGACCTTGGAGACCCCCTGGAACTCGACCATCGACTCGCGTCCATTATAGAAAGCGGCGTGCCCGCGAGCCGAGTACTTTCGCCGCCCAGGCGCCCGCACGCCCAGGTCGCGGGTCCCGTCGCCGGCGCCACCCGCCGGCGGCCCGCACTATGCCGACGGCAGGCGCTCGGCGAGGAGCCGGTTGACAAGCTGAGGGTTGGCCTTGCCCTGGGTCGCCTTCATGACCTGGCCCACGAGGAAGGCGACGCTCTGCTTCTTCCCCTTCCGGTAGTCCGCCACGGCCGCGGGGTTCGCGGCGATCACCCGGTCCACGATCGCCGCGAGAGCCGCCTCGTCGGCCATCTGCGTGAGCCCCTCGCGGCGCACGATCGAGTCGGGGTCCTCCCCGCTCCGCGCCATGCGCTCGAAGACGTCCTTGGCGATCTTCCCGCTGATCGTCCCATCGTCGACGAGCGCCACGAGCCGGGCCAGGTGCGCCGGCCGGATGGCCGAGGCGGTGACTGCGGCGGGATCGCCGTGGAGCTCGCGGAGCAGCTCGGACATGATCCAGTTGGCGATCGCCTTCGGATTCGGATGGAGCCGCACGGCCTCCTCGTAGTAGTCGGCCAGCGCCCGGTCGGCCGTCAGGAGGTCGGCGTCGTACGGGGGGAGGGCGTACTGCTCGATGAAGCGGAGGCGGCGCGCCCGCGGCAGCTCGGGGAGCCGTGCCTCGATCTCGGCCACCCAGCCGGCGTCGGGCCTGAGTGGGACCAGGTCGGGCTCGGGGAAATACCGGTAGTCGTGCGCGAACTCCTTCGACCGCATCGAGAGCGTCTGGCTTTTGTCCGGGTTCCAGAGCCGCGTCTCCTGCACGAGTCGCTCGCCGCGCTGAAGGGCTCGCGCCTGGCGCTCGACCTCGTGCTCGAGGGCCGCCCGGACGTGGCGAAAGGAGTTCATGTTCTTGATCTCTACCTTCGTGCCGAACTCGCTCGCGCCGCGTGCCCGGAGAGAGATGTTCGCGTCGCAGCGGAGGGAGCCTTCCTCCATGTTCCCGTCGCAGACCTCGAGGTAGCGGAGGATGGCGCGGAGCACCCGGAGGTACTCGGCCGCCTCGGCGGGGGAGCGGAGATCCGGGCGCGAAACGATCTCCATGAGCGGGACGCCCGAGCGGTTGAAGTCCACCAGGCTCGCGGTGGCGGCCTCGAAGACGCCTCCCTCGTGCGTGAGCTTACCGACGTCCTCCTCGAGGTGAAGCCGCTGGATCCCGACCCGGCGCACGACGCCGTCCACCTTCAGCTCGAGCCAACCCTCCTCCGCCAGCGGCTCCTCGTACTGGCTGATCTGGTAGTTCTTCGGCATGTCCGGGTAGAAGTAGTGCTTGCGCGCGAACCGGCACTCGGCGTTGATCCGACAGTGAAGCGCCCGCGCGGTCCGGATGGCGAACTCGACCGCCCGGCGATTGATGACGGGGAGGACGCCCGGCATCCCCTGGCACACCGGGCAGCTTTGGTGGTTCGGCGGCGCGCCGAAGGCCGCCGCGCACCCGCAGAACATCTTGGAGCGCGTCAGGAGCTGCGCGTGCACCTCGAGGCCGACGACGGTTTCGTAATCGGGCTTCGTCACCCCGCCACCTCCAGGCTGGGGCGCCGCGTGTGCCACTCCGTCGCCGCCTCGTACGCCGCCGCCACGCGCAGGAGGATCGCCTCGTCGAACGGCTTCCCGATGAGCTGGAGGCCGATGGGAAGCCCCGACGCCGAGAACCCGCACGGCACCGAGATCCCGGGCAGCCCGGCCACCGACGCCGGAATCGTGAAGACATCGTTCAGGTACATCGCGAGCGGATCCTCGGTCTTCTCCCCGAGCTTGAACGCCGGCGTCGGCGAGGTGGGCGCGACGATGACGTCGACCTCGCCGAGAGCCCGATCGAAGTCGCGGCGGATGAGCGTGCGGACGCGCTGGGCCCGGCCGTAGTACGCCTCGTAGTAGCCGGCGGAGAGCGCGTAGGTGCCGAGCATGATCCGGCGCTTCACCTCCGCCCCGAATCCCCCCACCCGGCTCCGCGCCGTCATGGCGACGAGGTCCTTCGCGCCCGCGGCCCGGTAGCCGTACTTCACCCCGTCGTAGCGCGCCAGGTTCGACGACGCCTCGGCCGGCGCCAGGATGTAGTAGGCGGCGACCCCGTAGTCCGTGTGGGGCAGCGAGACCCGCCGCGTGCGCGCCCCGAGGCGCTCGATCGCGGCGATCGCCTCCCGGACCGCCGCCTCCACCTCCGCGTCGAGCCCCGGGATGAAGTACTCGTCCGGGATCCCGAGCGTGAGCCCCCGAACGCCCTGGTCGAGGGCCGCCTGGTAGTCCGGGACGGGATAGTCGGCCGACGTCGAATCCATTGGATCGTGGCCCGCGATCGCTTCGAGCAGGAGCGCCGCGTCACGCACGTCCTTCGTGATGGGCCCGATCTGGTCGAGCGAGGAGGCGAAGGCCACGAGGCCGTATCGCGAGACGCGCCCGTAGGTGGGCTTGAGCCCCACGACGCCGCAGAGCGCCGCGGGCTGGCGCACCGATCCGCCGGTATCCGTACCGAGCGCGCCCGCGGCCAGATCCGCGGCGACCGCGGCCGCCGACCCGCCCGAGGAGCCGCCGGGGACGCGGTCCAGCGCCCACGGGTTCCGCGCCGGATGAAAGCCGGAGTTCTCCGTGGAGGAGCCCATGGCGAACTCGTCCATGTTGGTCTTGCCGAGCATGATCGCGCCGTCGGCTGCCAGCCGGACCATGACGGTGGCATCGTAGGGCGGCACGAAGTTCGCCAGGACCTTCGAGCCGCACGTCGTGGTGACGCCGCGGGTGCACAGGACGTCCTTGATCGCGAGGGGGACGCCCTCGAGCGGCAGCAGCGGCTCGCCGCGCCTGATGCGCTCGTCGCTCGCCGCGGCCTGCGCGCGCGCCGCGTCGCCCGCGACGCAGAGATAGGCGCCGAGGGCCGGGTTCAGCGCCTGGAGGCGCGCCAGATAGGCCTCGACGAGCGCGCCTGCGGTTACGGTCCCCCGGCCCAGGGCGCTGAGGGTTTCGTGGATGGTCAGGCGTGTCCAGTCCACGACCCGCTACTTTCCCCCCTGGATCCCGCAAGCGGCAGCAGGGTTCCCGCGGAGGGCGCTGGGGGGTCGAGGGCCTACGGGGGCGAGGATCATCGGCACGGCGCTACTCCTCGAGGATCTTGGGGACCCGGAAGTACTCCCCTTCCGGCTCCGGGGCGTTGGCCAGCATCGCCTCGACCGGGTAGCAGGGGCGCACTTCGTCCTCGCGCATCACGTTGACGAGGGCCAGGACGTGGGTGGTGGGCGCGACGCCCGAGATGTCCACCTCGTGCAGCTTCTCCATGAACCCGAGGATCGCGTCGAGCTGACTCCGCATCCGTTCCTTCTCGGCTGCCGAGAGCTCAAGCCGCGCGAGCCGCGCCACGTGCTCGACCTCGGCGAGGCTGATTTTCGGCTCAGGCTCACTCAATTCGCCGTCCTCCTTCAGACACGGTCTGAGCGCGTCACGACCGGTATGGACGATGCGAACGGCCCCGACCTGGCTCCGGGACGGAGCCGGGAGCCCGGTGCCCGGCCGGGAGGGCCGTCGGGGGGGGGGCTAACCCCCCTCCGAAGTTACAGCTCCTCGAGATGAGCGTATTGTAACGCGAGGCGCTTGCGCCCGACGGCTCGGAAGTTCACCGTCACCACCCAGTCCTCGCCGGCGCGCTCGATGCCGATCAACAGCCCCTCCCCCCACCGCGCGTGCCGCACCCGCGCGCCGACCCGCAGCGGGTAGTCTTCGTCAGGAAGGGGAGTCCCAACCACTCCCCCTCCTGGACCGTCGAGCGCGGCGTGTGGCCAAGGCTGTTCCCGGGCGGTGCTTCCAGCCAACGACGTGCGCCGCGCCGATCCGCTCACGGGCACGAGGGCCGCCACCGGCATCTCGAGCAGGAACCGCGACGGCTCCCGCATCCCTGCGAACGCGCCGAGCCGCCGCTGGCAAGCGTAGGAAAGGAACAGCCGCTCCTTGGCGCGCGTGAGCCCCACATACGCGAGCCGCCGCTCCTCCTCGATGGCGTCGGGATCTTCGAGCGCCTTGCCGTGCGGGAACACGCCCTCCTCGAGCCCGGTCAGGAAGACGACTGGGAACTCGAGGCCCTTCGCCGAGTGGAGCGTCATCAGCGTGACCGCCGCGCGCGGCTCGCTGAGCTCGTCCGCGTCCGAGAGCAGCGCCACCGAGTCGAGGAAGGCCGCCGGCTCCCCGTGCCCCTCCCGGGCCTCGAACTCCGCGGCGGCCACGCACAGCTCGTCGAGGTTCTCGAGGCGCGCCTCCGCCTCCGCCGTCCCCTCGCGCCGGAGCGCCTCCCGAAGCCCCACCGCGTCGACGACGGCCGAGACGCGCTCGGCGAGCGGCCGCGGCGCCGCGACGAGCGCGGCGAGGCGTTCGCGGAGGCTCGCGAACTCTCGGAGGGCGCGCCCCGGCTTCCCGCCGATCGCGGCGGCAACCGGGCCCACGCTCGCGGCGAACAACGAGAGCCCGTCCCGCTGGGCGGCCTCCGCGAGCCGGGCGAGGGTCGTCTTCCCGATCCCCCGGGGCGGGACGGCGATCGCGCGAGAGAACGCGACGTCATCGTGCGGGTTGAGGGCAAGCCGGAGGTAGGCGAGGGCGTCCTTGACCTCCTGCCGCGCGTAGAACCGGACGCTGCCGACGATGTGGTAGGGGAGGCCGCGCGCGCGGAACGCATCTTCCAGGACGCGCGACTGCGCGTTCGTGCGGTAGAAGACCGCGACGGCGTCGAGACCCGCGCCGTCGGCGCGCAGGCCCGCGACCGTGCGCGCGATCCACGCGGCCTCCCCCACCTCGTCCCACGCCCGAAGGAGGCGGGCCGGCTCGCCCCTCGCGTTCTGGGTCCAGAGGGCCTTGTCCTTCCGCGCCTGGTTATGGGCGATCACGGCAGACGCGATCTCGAGGATCCGCCCGGTCGAGCGGTAGTTCTGCTCGAGCCGGACCACCCGGCAGGCCGGGAAATCGCGCTCGAAATCCAGGATGTTCCGCAGGTCGGCGCCCCGGAACCCGTAGATGGACTGGTCGGGGTCACCGACGACGCAGAGATTGCCACGTTCGCCGGTGAGGAGCCGCAGGAGGCGGTACTGCGCCGCGTTCGTGTCCTGGTACTCGTCGACCAGGACGTAGCGCCAGAGGGTCTGGTAGTAGGTCAGCACCTCCGGATGGTGCTGCCAGAGCTGGACGGTCGTCACGAGCAGGTCGTCGAAATCGAGCGCTCCGGCGGCCCGGAGCCGCGCCTGGTACCGCACGAACAGCTGCGCGAGCTGCCGATCGCGCGGTGTGCGGGCTGCCGCCGCGACATCGTCGGCGTCCTGGAGCTGATTCTTGGCGCGGCTCAGCCGCGCGACGACCGCCTGCGGCGCCCACAGGCGGTCGTCGAGACCCTGCTCGCGGCAGACCTCCCGGACGACGCCCAGCCGATCGTCTTCGTCGTAGATGAGGAAGCTCCGCGGATACCCCAGATGGTGAATCTCGGCCCGCAGGATCCGCACGCACGCGGCGTGGAAGGTCGCGACGAGCGGCGTCCGCACCCCCCAGCCCGTCAGCAGCGCCTCGACGCGCTGCGCCATCTCCCCGGCGGCCTTGTTCGTGAAGGTGACCGCCAGGAGGCGGCGCGGATCCACGCCGCGCGCGATCAGGTAGGCGATCCGGTGCGCGATCACCCGGGTCTTGCCGCTGCCGGCCCCCGCCAGGACCAGCAGCGGCCCCTCGGTGTGGAGGACCGCGTCCCGCTGGGCCGGGTTCAGCCCCGCGAGGATGGCCTCGCCCGATCGCTCGGGCACGGGCGTGCCATTCACCGTCCCGTCACCGCCGCCCGCCTTCCCCTGCCGCTGCCCGCCGCGACCACCCTTCGAGTGCCCCGCTATTCGACCGTGACGCTCTTCGCCAGGTTCCGCGGCTGGTCCACGTCGCAGCCCCGCCGCACGGCCACGTGGTAGGCGAAGAGCTGAAGCGGCACCGCGAGAACCACGGGGATCAGGAGCTCGGCCGCCGGCGGCACCGCGAGGACGTGGGCCGCCTTCTCCCGGATCGCCTCGTCGTCCTCGTGGGCGACCGCGACGACGAGGCCGTCCCGCGCCCGGACCTCCTCGATGTTGGCCACCATCCGGTCGTAGGTCGAGTCGCGCGGCACGAGCGCCACGACCGGCATGGCCTCGTCGATCAGCGCGATCGGGCCGTGCTTCATCTCGCCCCCGGGGTAGCCCTCGGCGTGGATGTACGAGAGCTCTTTCAGCTTGAGCGCCCCCTCGAGGGCGATCGGGAAGTGCGGCCCCCGCCCGAGGTAGAGGAAGTCGCGGCGCTGGAAGAGATGCCGGGCGAGCTCGCCCACGGCGTCCTCCTGCGCAAGCGCCGCCTCGACCAGCCGCGGGAGCTCCAGGAGCTCTTGGAGGCGCTCCTTGCCCGCCTCCGCCGAGACGGTGCCGCGGACGCGCCCGAGGTGGAGCGCCAGGAGGTAGAGGGCCGTCATCGTCGCCGTGAACGTCTTCGTCGAGGCGACCCCGATCTCGGGGCCGGCGTGGGTGTAGACGACGCCGTGCGCCTCGCGGCTCAGCGCGCTGCCCACGACGTTCGAGATGGCCACCACGGGCGCCCCTTTGGCCCGGGCCGTCTTGACCGCGCCGAGCGTGTCGGCCGTCTCGCCGGACTGGCTGATCGCGACGACGAGGGTGTCGGGGCCGACGAGCGGGTCGCGGTACCGGAACTCCGAGCCGATGTCCGTCTCCGCCGGCATCCGGGCCAGCCGCTCGACCAGGTGGCGGCCGACGAGCGCGGCGTGGTACGAGGTGCCGCAGGCGACCAGGACCAGACGGGTGAACGCCCGCAATTCCTCGGCCGTGAGATTCAGATCGGGCAGGAAACAGTCACCGGTCTCCGGCGAGATGCGGCCGCGGAAGGTGTCGGTGATCGCCCGGGGCTGCTCGTAGATCTCCTTGAGCATGAAGTGGCGGTACCCGCCCTTCTCGGCCATGATCGGATCCCAGACGATCCGCGTGACCGGGCGTTCGACCGGCCGCCCCGCGAGCGTCGAGAGCTGCACCCCGTGCCGGCTCACGACCGCCATCTCCTCGTCCTCCAGCACGAGCACGTCGCGCGTGTGCGAGAGGATCGCCGGGATGTCCGAGGCCACGAAGTACTCGCTCTCGCCGAGGCCGATCACGACGCCGCCGGCCCCGGCCTTGGCGCAGACGAGCGCGCCCGGCTCGCGATCGGAGATGACGCCGATCGCGTAGGCCCCGCGGAGCTCTCCGAGCGCCCGGCGGACCGCCTCGGCCAGGCTCCCCGCCGCCGGGAAATGCGCCTCGACCAGGTGGGCCACGACCTCGGTATCCGTCTCCGACTTGAAGGTGTGCCCCTCGGCGCCGAGCCGCTTCTTGATCGGGAGGTAGTTCTCGAGGATCCCGTTGTGCACCACCACGATGGAGCCCGTGCAGTCGGTGTGGGGATGGGCGTTCTCTTCCGACGGGCGCCCGTGGGTCGCCCAGCGTGTGTGGCCGAGCCCGACCGGGCCGTCGACCGGCCGGTCCCGGAGAATCGCCTCGAGGTTGCGAATCTTCCCGGCGCTCCGGCGCACCTGCAGGACCCCGTCCGCGATGACGGCGACGCCCGCCGAGTCGTACCCCCGGTACTCCAGGCGCTTGAGCCCGTCCAGGATGATCCCAGTCGCCCCCTGCGATCCGATATACCCGACAATGCCGCACATGCCGCGTTTCCTCCGGCCGACGTCTTCAGGTGACCCGGATCAGAGCAATGGCCGTGCCAGGCCCACGCCTCCGCGCCGGCCACGCTTCCCGCGGCCCCGGCGTATCGGCCGGGCAACCTCGGCCTGTGGAAATTGTTGCACAGGTGACGAAGACCGCTTCAGTCGGACCCCGCCGGTGGCTCGTTGCCACCCGTCTGTCGGCGTCGCCGACGCTCCGCCCAGCCTTCCTTGACGACCTGCTCCGCGCGGCCGACTGCCAGGGCCCCCGCCGGCACGTCCTTGGTGATGACCGAGCCCGCGCCGACGTAAGCGTCATCCCCGATCCGGAGCGGCGCGACCAGGCTGGAATTCGTCCCCACGAAGGCTCGCGCGCCGATGTGGGTCTCATGCTTGCGGACGCCGTCGTAGTTGCAGATGACCATCCCCGCCCCGATGTTCGCGCCCTCGCCGACGGTGGCGTCCCCGAGGTAGCCGACGTGGTGGGCCTTGACCCCGCGACCGATGGTGGATTTCTTGATCTCGATGAAGTTGCCGACGTCGGCACCGGCCTGGATCACCGTGCCGGCGCGGAGCCGCGCGAACGGGCCAAGCTTGACGTCGGCCTCGACGAGGGAGGCCTCGGCGACACAGTAGGGCCGCAGGGTCACCCGGTCGCCCACGCTCATATCGGTGAGCTGGCACCCGGTTCCGATGACGCATCCCTCGCCGATCACCGTGCGACCCCCCAGGTGCACGCCGGGGTAGAGGACGGTGTCACGCCCGACGGTCACGTCCGCCTCGACGTAGGTGGTGCTCGGGTCGAGCACGGTGACCCCCTCGTCCATCAGGCGACCGAGGGTCCGCGCCCGCACGACCGCCTCCAGCTCCGCGAGCTGCCGGCGGTCGTTCACGCCCGCCACCTCGCGCGGGTCGTCCACGCGCGCCGCCTCGACGCGCCGCCGGCCGCGGGCCAGCAGCCCGATCACGTCGGTCAGGTAGAACTCCCCCTGGTCGTTCTCCGAGGAGAGCCGGTCCAGCGCTGGCCAGAGCCACCGGGGGTCGAAGCAGTAGATCCCCGAGTTGCACTCGCGCAGCCGGCGCTGCGCCGCGGTCGCGTCGCGCTCCTCGACGATCCCGACGACGCGACCACGGGCGCCGCCTCGACGGAGAATCCGCCCGTAGCCGGTCGGGTCCGCCGGCGCGAACGTGAGCACCGTCGCCGCGGCCCGGGCGCACCGGTGGTGCGCGAGGAGCCGCTCGAGCGTCGCCTGACTCAAGAGCGGCACGTCGGCGTAGAGGAGCAAGAGCTCCGTGGCCTCGCCCGGCACCAACCCCTTGGCCATCGCCAGGGCATGACCAGTCCCTCGCGGCTCTGTCTGCTCTGCGAAACGGAGGCCCGGGATGCCGGCGAGGGCGTCCCGGACCGCGTCCCCCTGGTGGTTGACCACGACGACGGTTCCCCGAGCGCCGACCGCGCGCGCCAGGGCGACCGGGTATGCGATCAGCGGCCGCCCCCCGAGGCGATGCAGCACCTTCGCACGGCCCGAGCGCATCCGCTTACCCTCACCCGCCGCGAGGATGACGGTCCAGGTCCTGCTCATGCGCCGCCCCCTCTCAGGTCCATTCCGGCACCGTCGCGGCCGTCTCCCGCACCGGCCCGCCGTGACGGATCAGCCGCAGCAGCACGCGAGCGAGCTTCTCCGGATGGTGCCGCGCGAGCTCCGTCGGCCCGGCGAGGTCGGCCTCGGTCACCCAGACGCCGAGCGCGTGCACCCGTTCGCGATCGAGGACGACGGGCCGCGCCCCCACCTTCTCGTACCGCCGGAGCACGTCTCGCCGAAATGGGCGCCCGTGGACGACGACGCCGTCCACGAGGCCCCGACCCCCGTGCGCGTACAGGGCCTCGAGGTGATCCCCGAGCGTGAGCCCGTCCGTCTCCCCCGGCTCGGTCATCAGGTTCGCCACGTAGACGCGAAGCGCCGCGACCTGGCGGAGCGCGTCGGCAAGCCCGCCCACGAGCAGATTCGGGGCGAGGCTCGTGTAGAGGGACCCCGGCGCCAACACGATCGCGTCGGCCCGGTCGATCGCCTCCAGCACCTCCGGCAAGGCACGGACCGTGGCGGGGTCGAGGAACACGCGGCGCACGGGCCGCGTGCCGTGGTGGAGCTTCGATTCGCCGCGCACGATGCTGCCGTCGGTCAGCTCCGCCCCCAGCGTCACGCTCTCGAGCGTCGACGGCAGGATCGTCCCCCGGACCGCCAGCACCTTGCTGGAGATCCGAATCGCCTGGAGGAAGTTGCCGGTCACGCCGGCGAGCGCGGCCAGGAAGAGATTCCCGAAGCTGTGGCCCGCGAGCGCGCCGTCGCCGCCGAACCGGAACTGGAAGAGCTCGGCCATGAGCGGCTCGACCTCGGCGAGCGCGACCAGGCAGTTCCGGATGTCGCCCGGCGGCAGGATGCGCAGCTCCTCCCGCAGCCGTCCCGAGCTCCCGCCGTCGTCCGTGACCGTGACCACGGCCGTCAGATCGGCCACGTGCGTGCCGAGGTAGCGCTTGAGGGCGGCCAGGACCACGGGGAGGCCCGTGCCGCCCCCGATCGCCACGACCCGCCGGCCTCCATCATGCCCGCGGCGCTCGACCATGGCAGCTAATCCCCCGCCATCTTAGCACTGCCGGGGAGGCCGCGGAGCCACGCGAGGAGCGCGGCGAAGGCCGGCGGCAGGGGCGTTTCGAAGCGCAGAGGCACGCCGCTCTCCGGGTGGGAGAACCCGAGGCCGCCGGCGTGAAGGGCGAGGCCTCCGAGGGCGGTCACGCGGCCCGCGAACTCGGGGTCCCCGAGGTTCGTGCCGCGCCGGCGGTAGGTGCGATCGCCCACGACGGGAAACCCCAGATGGGCCAGGTGGACCCGGATCTGGTGGGTTCGCCCCGTCCCCAGCCGGACCTCGAGGAGCGTCAGCGGCACGGGTGCCGCGAAGCGTTCGAGGACACGGTATCGGGTGACCGCGGAGCGTCCGGCCCCGGGGGGCCGCACGGCCATCCGCAGGCGGTCCTGCGGGTGGCGGCCGATCGCCGTCTCGACCACGCCGTCCTCCCGCGGCACCCTGCCGTGGACCAGGGCCCGATAGCGCCGCTCCACGCTCCGCGCCTTGAGCTGCCGCGCCAGGGCGAGGTGGGCGCGGTCGGACTTCGCGACGACCAGGAGGCCCGAGGTCCCCCGGTCGAGCCGATGGACGATGCCGGGGCGCCGCACCCCGCCGATCCCGGAGAGGTCGGCGCCGCAGTGCGCCAGGAGCGCGTGGACGAGCGTCCCCGTCGCGTGACCGGCACCGGGGTGGACGACCAGACCGGCCGGCTTGTTGAGGACCAGCACCGCGCCGTCCTCATACACGATGTCGAGCGGAATCGGCTCCGGGACGAGGCCGAGCGGGACCGGGGCCGGGATCTCGACGGCGACGGCCTCACCGGTGCGAAGCCGGTAGCTCGCCTTGCGCTGGCGGCCCTCCACGCCCACGCGGCCCTCCGCGATGAGCGCCTGCAGGCGCGTCCGCGAGAGATCCGCCGCATGGACGTGAAGAAAGCGGTCGAGCCTGAGCCCCGCCTCGCCCGGGGCGACGGTGAAGGTCCGGCGCTCGCCGTCAGGCGTCGACTCGACCCCGCTGCCGGGCGAACGCGAGCTCCGAGGCGAGGAGCACCACCCCCACGGTGATCGCGGAATCCGCGACGTTGAACGCTGGCCAGTGGTAGTAACGCCAGTGGAGATCGACGAAGTCCACGACGGCCCCGAGCCGCCATCGGTCGAGCAGGTTGCCGGCGGCGCCCCCGAACACGAGGCCGAGGGCGAGGCGCCCCAGCCAGCTCCCGCGGGGGACGATCCGGACGGCGACCAGGCAGAGCAGGACCAGGGCGGCCAGCGAGATGTACGCCACGAGCCACCGCCACTCCCGCGGGAGCCAGGAGAAGATGCCGAAGGCGACGCCGGGGTTCAGGACCAGCGTCAGGTCCACGAGGCCGGGGATAACGGGGACCGGCTGCGCCAGGGAGAGGCGACTCAGCACCCACTTCTTGGAAAGCTGGTCGGCCAGGAAGACCGCCACGGCAATCCCCACCAGGGGAATCACCGGTCACCGCGGGTCGCGCGCGCGCGGCGCACGCACGGCGGGTTCATGCGCGCGCCGAGGACGCGTCCGCGCGGACGATCGGCAGGCAGCGCTCACACAGGCCGGGGTGTTCCGCGGCGCGACCGACGGCCTCGTTCCACATCCAGCAGCGCTCGCACTTGCGTCCGGCCGCGTGCCGGACCTCGACGGCGAGCCCCGGGATCCGCGTCTCGCGCAGCACCACCCGGTCCGACCCGGTCTCGAGCCCCGCGGGCAGCGACCCGTCCACCCGCTCGACCTTGGAGACGATGAAGAGCTCGCGGAGCAGCGCGTCCCCCGCCCGCGACAGCAGGGGTTTGCGGTCTAGCCGGCGATCGTCGCCGGGGACGTCCTGGACGTAGAGCGTGACGCGCGCATCGAGTCCCGCCCCGATCAGCTTCGCCGCGCGCGCCTGCTCGAGGGCCCGGGAGACCTCCCCCCGCACGTCGAGGAGGCGGTCCCACGTGCGCTCCAGGTCCTCCAGGAGCCAGGCCCGGTCGGGCTCCGGAAAGTCCGTGAGGTGCACGCTCCCGGCCCTGCCGGCGCCCGGCATGTGGTCCCACACCTCTTCGGCGGTGAAGGTGAGGATGGGCGCCATGAGCCGAACGAGCGCGTCGAGCACGCGCTGGCAGACCGTCTGCGCCGCCCGCCGCCCGGGCGCGTCGGCCCGCGAGGTGTAGAGGCGGTCCTTCAGGATGTCGAGGTAG
>CAZDYT010000044.1:0-13413 GCA_964509395.1 uncultured bacterium | reverse complement strand
GGGCTAGGCTGGGCACACTCCCCGACTGGGCTCGCTGGAGGCCCGGCAATGCCGTCTCCTCGACGCCCGCGGGAGAACCCGCCGTAGTTCGACGTCTGCCTCGGGTGCGGAGCGGGCGCGCGGGGAGGTCAGAGAGATGGCGCTCTTGACACGGATCGTCCTCGGCGCGGCCGTTGCCGGGTGTCTTTGGGCCGAGACGGCCGTCGCAACGGAGCAAGCAGGCACGTACCGGGGCGAGGCCGGCGTCGCCGTCAAGTACTACGCCGGCGGCGTCGGCCACTCGCCCGCGGCGGAAGCCGCCGAACGGTCCCCCGAGTACTCGGTGCGGGTTCTCTTCGCCACTCCCGAGCGGGCGCTCCTCGGCAACGTCGGCCTGACGGTGACCGACGCCCAGGGGCGCGTGGTCTTCCGGACCGAGGGAGCCGACCCGATCATCTACCTGACTCTGCCCAGGGGCAGCTATGCCTTCGAGGGGAGCTACCATGGGGCCACGTCTCGGTTTCCGCGGGTCGCCGTGGACCCCCGGCGGCGACGAGACGTCGTCTTCGTCTTCCCGGAGTGAGTGCGAGGGCGCCATGGCCGAGGTGAGGGACCGCCCGCAGCCGGCGCCCGCGGCGGCTCCGGCCGAGTTCAGCATCTCCCTCCAGAACCGGGGGGTGCTCGCCCAGCCCGGGAACCTGCTCGCCCTCGCCGAGCGGGCCGAAACCCTCGGCTACGACGCCCTCTGGGTGACCGACCACATCGTCATCCCGTTCCAGATCGCGTCCCGCTACCCCTACAGCCCGACCGGCGAGTTCATCATCGACGCCACCGGCGACTACCTCGAGCCCCTGACGTCTCTGGCGTTCCTGGCCGGGCGCACACGCCGAATCCGGGTCGGCACGAGCGTCCTCGTCGTCCCGATCCGCCACCCCCTGGAGGCGGCCAAGGCGCTGGCGACCCTCGACGTGCTGTCCGGCGGGCGGCTCATCGTCGGCGTCGGGACCGGGTGGTTGGCCGAGGAGTTCGCCACGCTCGGGGTCCCCTTTGCCGATCGGGTCGCGCGGACCGAGGAGTACCTCCGCATCTTCAAGGAGGTCTGGACCAACCCTCGGCCCCGCTTCGAGGGCCGGTTCGTGAGCTTCCCCGGTATCGGGTTCCAACCCCAGCCCCGCCACAAACCGCATCCGCCGATCTGGATCGGCGGACACGGCCCGCGGGCCCTCCGGCGCGTCGCGGAGCTGGGTGACGGGTGGAAGCCCGTGGGGCTTCGCCCCCCCGGAACGCTCGAGCCCGACGCCTTCGCCGTCGAGGTCCGGAAGCTCCACGACCTCACGGCCGCCCGGAGCCGTGACCCGGCCACCATCACCGTGGCCATCAAGGTACCCGTGGCCTTCGTCCCAGGGCCCGCCGGTGCCTCCCGCCCCCTGCTCACCGGCACCCCGGCCCAGATCGTCGAGGACCTCGCGCGCTACCGGGCCGCCGGCGTCCGCCACTTCATTCTCGACTTCGCCACCGCCGACCCCGGCGAGATGCACGAGACCCTGGATCGCTTCGCCCGGGACGTCCGCCCCGTCGTCCGCTGAGCGCCACGCGACCATCCGGGGTCCGGCGGCCGCGCGCTCGCCTTCCTAGCTCAGCTCGGATTATGCACGAGCACGCGGCCGAGCCTCACGGCCACGCGGGGCCTGCCGCGGCGAACGGGGAGACGTCAGGCGACAAACGGCGGGATCGGGGGTACCTCCAGCATCTGCGTTTGGACGTCCACGACGCCCGGAACGGTCCGCGCCACTTCCGCTGCCTGGTCGAGGGCAGCCGTGCCCTCGAGCCTGATCACGCCGCGCTCGGCCTCGACCGTGACCCGATACTTGCGCGTCTCCGGGTGGCCGGCGAGCGCCGTCCGAACGCGCGATGCGAGGGCGCGGTCGCGCACGGCCTGCCGCGACGCCTCGGTCGCGTCCAGCTCCGGACGACGCAGAAGCCCGAGAATGATCTCCGCTCCAGCCTCGACCGAGAGCTTCTCGGTGCTGATCACGAGGTCATACAGCGCGGGGTCACCCCAGTCCACGTCGAAGAGGTAGCGCACCCGGCCGAACTTCTCCCGGTCGTTCCGCCGCACCATCTCGGCCACCGTCCGGCCGTCCACGGTCTCCCCCTGATCCGCCATCTTCTTCATCATGCGCCGAACCCGCAGGTCGAGAGGCGCTCTCACGAAGACGCGGAGGGCGTGCGGGATCCCCCGGAGGAGCACCTGACCGCCCCGGCCCATGATCACCGCGTTGTCCCCCTCGGCGACATCGAGCACGGCCGACTGGAGCACCGTGATGTAATGGCGCGTCTCGGCGTCGAACCGCTCGAACAGCGAGGGCTTGGTCTCGTCGAACTGGCTCAGCCTGTCCTCGAGGACGCCGTATCGGTGCGCGGCCTGGACGATCATCCCCTGATCGACGAACCGGTATTCGAGCCGCTCCGCCAGGGCCGCGCCGATGGCGGCGCCGCCCGACCCCATCTCGCATGAAATTGTGACAATCGCCATGGGACACCCCCAATCTCGCCACGTCCCGACTCCCGGATGGTCGCCCGTCTCCGGGTGGCCGGACTCTACGCCCACACCGGGGGACCGTCAAGCTGCACCGTCAAGCTGCTCCTTGACCCTCCTGGTTCCAGGGGTTAGGCTTGGCCCGCTCCCGAGCGGAGGCCCGGCATGCAGTGTCCCCGCTGCCAAGCCCAGAATGCCGACGACGCCAGGTTCTGCGAGGACTGCGGCGCTCGCCTCGAACTCACATGCCCCAGCTGCGGCGGAATCGTGGCTGTCGGGAAGAGGTTCTGTCGGTCATGTGGCGCGTCGCTGAGCACTGAGCCCGCAGGGCGTTTTCCCTCCCCGCAGACCTACACGCCGAAACACCTTGCCGAGAAAATCCTCACCTCGCGGAGCGCGCTGGAAGGGGAGCGCAAGCAGGTCACGGTGCTGTTTGCGGACCTGAAGGGGTCCATGGAGCTCCTGGCCGACCGCGACCCCGAGGAGGCGCGGAAGCTCCTGGACCCGGTGCTCGAGCGGATGATGGAGGCCGTCCACCGCTACGAGGGCACCGTCAACCAGGTGATGGGCGACGGGATCATGGCCCTTTTCGGGGCCCCTCTCGCCCACGAGGACCACGCGGTGCGAGGGTGCTATGCGGCCCTGCGGATGCAGGACTCGGCCAGGCGGTACGGTGAGGAGGTCCGCCGCGCGGTCGGCGTCCCCCTTCACATCCGCGTCGGTCTGAACTCGGGCGAGGTCGTGGTGCGGTCCATCGGCAGCGATCTCCACATGGACTACACGGCCGTCGGCCAAACGACGCATTTGGGCGCTCGCATGGAACAGGCGGCACTGCCGGGGTCAATCGTGATCACGCCGGCGACCCTGCGGCTGGCCGAGGGGTATGTGCAGGTCAGGTCGCTGGGGCCCGTTGCGATCAAGGGCGTCGGCGAGCCCCTTGAGGTCTACGAGGTCATCGGCACGGGGCCGACGCGGACGCGCTTCCAGGCGGCGGCGGCTCGGGGACTCACGCGATTCGTCGGGCGCGATGCGGAACTGGATCAACTCCGCCAGGCCCTGGAGCGGGCCCGAGCGGGTCACGGCCACGTGGTGGCGCTCGTCGGCGAGCCCGGCGTGGGCAAGTCCCGCCTCCTCTGGGAGTTCACCCACTCCCATCGGACCCACGCCTGGCTCGTCTTGGAATCCGGCTCGGTCTCCTACGGCAAAGCGACGCCCTACCTGCCCGTCATCGACCTCCTCAAGGCGTACTTCAAGATTCAGGACCGGGACGATCACCGGGAGATCCGGGAGAAGGTCACGGGCAAGCTCCTGACGCTCGACAGGGCGCTGGAGCCCACGCTCGCCGCCTTCCTCGCCCTTCTCGACGTGCCGGGCGGGGACCCGCAGTGGCAGGCGCTCGATCCGCCGCAGCGGCGCCAGCGGACGCTGGAGGCGATCAAGCGCCTCCTGCTGCGGGAGAGCCAAGTCCAGGATTTGCTGCTGGTCTTCGAGGACCTCCACTGGATCGATACCGAGACGCAAGCGCTCCTGGACAGCCTCGTCGAGAGCTTCCCGACCGCGCATGTCTTGCTCCTCGTCAACTATCGGCCCGAGTACCAGCATGGCTGGGGAAGCAAGACCTACTACACCCAGCTCCGGCTCGACCCGTTGCCGCCGGCGAGTGTCGCGGAGCTCCTGCAGGCCCTCTTGGGAGACGACGCGGGCCTCCAGCCGCTCAAGCAGCTTCTGAGCCAAAGGACCGAGGGGAACCCGTTCTTTCTGGAGGAGAGCGTGCGGACGCTCGTCGAGACGAGGGCCCTGGCCGGTGACCGGGGCGGCTACCGCCTCGCCAAGCCGTTCCAGAGCATTGAGGTTCCGGCCACGGTCCAGGCGGTGCTGGCCGCCCGGATCGACCGACTCCCGCCCGACGAGAAGCGGCTCCTCCAGTCCGCCTCGGTCATCGGCAAAGATGTGCCGCTGAGCCTCCTCCAAGCCATCGCCGAGCTGCCCGAGGGGGAACTCCGTCGCGACCTCACGCACCTGCAATCCGCCGAGTTGCTCTACGAGACGAGCCTCTTCCCCGACCTGGAATACACCTTCAAGCACGCCCTGACACACGAGGTGGCCTACGGGAGCCTGCTCCAAGAGCGGCGGCGCGCTCTCCACGCCCGGATCGTCGAGGCCATCGAACGGCTTTATCCCGACCGGCTCACCGAGCACGTCGAGCGGTTGGCCCATCATGCCTCCCGGGGCGAGCTTTGGGAAAAGGCGGTGACCTACCTCCGCCAGGCTGGAGGCAAGGCCGCCGCGCGTCGTGCAAACCGGGAGGCGGCGGGGTGCTTCGAGCAGGCGCTCGCGGCCCTCCAGCATCTTCCCGAGGGTCGCGAGGGGCTCGAGCAAGCCATCGACCTCCGCTTGGACCTGCGCACGGCGCTCTTCCCCCTCGGGGAACTCCAGCGCATCCTCGATTATCTGCGTGAGGCGGAGAGCCTCGCCGAGGCCCTCGGCGATCAGCGTCGGCTGGGGCGCGTCTCCTCCTTCATAGCCCAACTTTCCTGGGCTGTGGCCGATTATGATCGCGCCGTTGCGGCGGGCCATCGCGCTCTTGCCATCGCCGGCGCCAGCGGGGATTTCTCCCAGGAGGTCGTGTCGAACTTCGCCCTGGGCCAGGCCTATCACGCCCTGGGCGACTATCGCCAGGCGATGAGCTTCGCGAGGAGGAACGTGGCGCGTCTCGAGGGGGATCTGATGCGAGAGCGCTTCGGCCTGCACGGTCTTCCCGCGGTGTTGTCCCGCACCTGGCTCGTCTGGTCCCTCGCCGAGCTCGGAGAGTTTACCGAGGGGATCGCCTGCGGAGAAGATGCGCTACGGATTGCCGAAGCCCTCGATCATCCCTTCAGCCTCGCCGTGGCGTATTGGGGCGTCGGCGGGTTGTACCTCCGCAGAGGGGAATACCAGAAGACCGTCGCCGTGCTCGAGCGTGGCCTCGGACTCTGCCAGGCCTGGGACTTCCCCGTTTTATTCCCCTGGACAGCCTCATGCCTGGGCTCTGCCTATGCCCATTCAGGGCGCGTGGTTGAGGCTCGGCCTCTGCTCGAGCAAGCTCTGCGTCAGGCGATTTCGATGAAAGCCATGGCCTTCCATTCGCTCCCGGTCGCCCTCATCAGCGAGGCCGCCCTGCTGGCCGGCCGCCTGGATGAGGCCACGCAACTGGCCGGGCAGGCCCTCGAACTCTCCCGTGAGCGCAAGGAACGGGGTTCTGAGGCGTGGGTGTGCCGCCTCCTCGGCGAGATCGCTGCCCATTCCGATCCTCCCGACGTCGAGACGGCGGAAGGTCATTACCGTCGGGCCATGGCGCTCGCCGGGGAACTCGGCATGCGCCCGCTCCAGGCCCACTGCCACCTCGGACTCGGCAAGCTCCAGTGCCGCACAGGAGACGCGGTGAGGGCCACGGAGCACCTGACCGCCGCCACGACCCTGTACCGAGAGATGGACATGGGGTTCTGGCTCACGCAGGCGGAGGCGGCGCTGACGGAGGTGGCATAGTCCGGGGCGACGTTTGAGGAAGCGCGCCCGCGGGTGGCCGGGTACCCAGCGCCGCTCGGGGATCTCCGTCTCCGGCCTTCCCGCATCACGGTGTGACCCGCAGGACGCGGTCGTCGTCGGGTGCGGGTGAGCCGCGACCGTCGCGATTGCTGGTGGTGACGTAGAGGGCGCCGTCGGGCCCGACGATGGCCTCGCGGAGCCGGCCGTGCCTCTCCGCGAGGAGCGCCTCGACGCGGGTGACGCTCACCGCCGGGCCGAGCGTCATCCGCAGGAGACGCCGGCCGCGGAGGGCCGCGACGAACAGGTGTCCGCCGAGGACCGCGATGCCCGACGGCGCCCACGTCTCCTCCCCGGACTCGATCACCGGATCCACGTACCGCGGGTCGCCTCCCTTGCCGGTGACCTCCGGCCAGCCGTAGTTCCGGCCCGGGAGAATCTGGTTCACCTCGTCGTGTCCCACGGGGCCGTGCTCGGCCGCGAACAACCGGCCCGAGCCGTCCCATGCCAGGCCCTGGGGATTGCGATGGCCGAGGGAATACACCGGCGAGCCGGGGAACGGGTTGTCCTCCGGCGCGCTGCCGTCGGCGTTGAGGCGCAGGATCTTGCCGGCGAGGGAGTCCCGGCGTTGCGCCAATCGCCCCTGGGCGGCGTCGCCCGTCGTGACGTACAACTTGCCGTCGGGCCCGAACTTCACCCGGCAGCCGTCGTGAATCGACGCCCCCGGGATGTCGTCGAGAAGCACCCGCTCGTCGCCCGCCCGGCCGTCGCGGAGCGTGAGCCGGGCAAGGCGGTTGACCAGCCCCCCGCCCTTCTCCGCGGTGTAGCACACGTAGAGATGCCGGGTCTGGGCGAACGCGGGATCGAGCGCCAGCCCCATGAGCCCGCTCTCGCCGACCGCGGCGACGGGGAGCGTGGCGACCGGCTCCGACTGGAGCCGCCGCTCCCGGACGAGCCGGAGGCGTCCGGGGCGCTCGGCCACGAACAGGCGACCGTCGGGCGCGAACGCCAGCGCCCACGGCACCTCGAGCCCCGTGGCGATCACTTCGACCCGGGACTCGGCGTGCAGGGGCGCCGCCGCGGCCGAGACGACCAGCAGCCCGGCGAGGACGGCGACGCTGCGGATCACGATCGCTCCCGCCTCCCGCAAGCAGGCGGCAAGCTCATCGAGCGGGAGGTCCCCCTTCTGTACGAGAGCCACGGCATGACGGGGATGAGGACCGAAACGGGCTCGAGTCGCTCACCGCCTTGCCTTCGGCAGGGCCGGCTCCGCCAGGAGCGCGCGGATGAGCGCCCGGGTCTGCGAGGTCCCCCAATCCCGCGGGCCAATGGCTCGCGCGACGGCTCGCCCGTCCCGACCGATCAGGAAGCTGGTGGGAAGGCCGATGACCCCGTAGGACACCTGGATCTCTCCCCGCGGGTCGAGGACGAGGGGAAACGTGAGGCCCAGCTCCTTGGCATAGGTCTCGACGGCGGGCGTCTCCTCGCGGACGTTGATTCCCAGGACGGTGAGGCCTGCCGCGGCGAAGTCACGGTGGAGGTGCTCGAATGCCGGCATCTCCTCCCGACACGGCACGCACCACGTGGCCCAGAAGGTCAAGAGGATCACCCGGCCCCGCAGTCCCGCCAGGGAGACCGGCCGGCCATCCGCCGTGCGGGTCCGAAAATGCGGAGGCGTCGTGCCGGCCGAATACGCGGACAGGTCGAGGGTCTCGAGCAGAGCGGTCACCGCTGACGGGCTCGCCGCCGCGGGGCCGAGACACGTCACGAGGAGGACGAGGCCCCACGCGAGCCCGCGTCTCCAGGGTCTCGCCCACCGATCGCGCAGTGCGGGCGAGTCGGGCCGTCCCGCTCCGCTCGACCCTCCCCCCGCAGCCATCCCTCAGGGCTTTCCCGCGATCTCCCGGGCCGCTTTCAGGATCGGCTCGCTGGGGAGGACCTCGTCGTCCCCGGCCAGCCACTTGCCCCGGACGATCCCCTGCCGATCGATCAGGAAGAACGCCCGCCGCGCATAGGTCTTGCTCGGGGAGAGGACGCCGTAGCGCCGGATCACCTTGAGCTCCGGAAAGTCGCTGAGCAGGGGGTACGGCAGCTTGAGCGAGTCCGCAAACGTCTGCTGGGAGAAAGGGTTGCTGGCCGCGATCCCGAGAATCTGGACGTTCAGGTCCTGGAACTTGCTGTAGTCGACCTTCCTGGCCGACAGGTTCGCCGTTCAGACCGGGGTGAAATCGGCGCCATAGAATTCGAGGAGGACCAGCCGCTTCCCCTGGAACTGACTCAGGCTGAGGTTCCCCCCCATCGTGCTGGGGAGCGTGAAGCCCGGCGCCTTCTCACCCACCTCCAGAGCCGTCGCCATCCCGCCAGCTCCCAGCACGCCGGCCAAGAGAATGACTAAGCCGCACGCGCCGCTCCATCGTTTCGCCGCCACGCCCATCGGTGTCCCTCCTTCCATCACGGCCCACCCCATCCTTCCGGAGCGGCCATGCTCACTGGACGAGCCGGTTGGCCCGGAACAGGACCGCCGGCGCGATCGTGAGCCCGAGGCTTTTGGCCACCTTCATGTTGATGGCCAGCTCGATCTTGGGGTTCGCCTCCACGGGGATCCCCGCGGGGTTCTCCCCTTTGAGGATCTTGTCGACGAGGCGCGCCGCCATCCGGCCCGATTCGTACAGGTCCGGCCCGTAGCTGGCGAGGGCGCCCCCGCGCTCCACCCAGAAGATGTCGTTGAACATCGTCGGGATGCCCTGCTTGGAGGCCGCTTCCAGGACGAAGCCGGGGATGTTCAGGGAGAGGGTCGAGCCGCCGAGGATCCCATCGGCATCACTCTTCCGGAGCCCGACGAGGGCCCGCGCGTCCTCGTCGGTCCGCACCGGCCGCTCCACCAGGACGATGCCGAGGCGGCGGGCCGCGTCCCGATACTCCCGCGCGGACGCCACTCCGTAGGCGTCATCCGGATCGTACGCGAGCAGGACGCGCCTGAGACCCGGGATCAGCTCCTTGAAGATCTCCAGACGCTTCGGGGCGAGCTCCAGGTCCTGATCGGTCACGCCGGTGATGTTGCCGCCGGGCCGGGCAAAGCTCCGGACCAGCCCGAGCGTGACGGGATCCCCGATGGGCGCGGCGAAGACGATCGGGATGCGGGCGGTCGCCTTCTGGGCCGCCTTCGCCGCGTTGGTCCCCGTGACGAAGATGACATCCACGCCGTACCGCAGGAGCTCCTGCGCGGCCGCCGCGAGCGCGGCGAGATCTCCCTGGGTGAACCGGACGCCGATGACGAACTGCTCGCCCTCGCGGTAGCCCCGCTCCACGAGGCCATCGCGCAGCCCCACCATGGGCGGCGTGGGCCCCCAGGATTCGCTCAGCGCCCCGATCCGGACGGGCCCAGTCCGCTCCGCGGCGTCAGCGCCGTGGCTGAGCATCGCGGTGCTCAGCCACAGCATCATGAGGGCGAGGAGCGCGGCCATGCCCCCTTCCGCCGTGGGCGACGGCGCCTTACGGGTCCGGGCCTCCCGGGCCTCTCGTGAGCCACCTGCCGATGAGGCCGAGGAGCATCCCGAAGGCGAACACGGCGAGCGGTGCCGCCAGCATGAGTAGTCCAAGCCTGGTGTATTCGCTCATGTCACTCCCGGCGGTAGGGGACTCCCCTATTCATCTCGCATGGCTGGCGTCCGGCTGTCAAGCGCGGCGGCCGACCTCGAGAGGAGCGAAGCCGCCATCGTCGCCCGGGCCCTGCTCCGCCTGGTCTTTCGCCCTGCCTTCCACCATAATACCGCCGTGATCTACAACCCGATCGCCCTGCCGCTCTTTCTGCTGCTCCTGTTCCTGTTCGCGGTCTTCGTCGTGGCGGTGGAGCTTCGGATCCTCGCCTACGCCTACCGCAAGGTCGGCGTGCGCCCCCGGTACGTCCTCGGCGTCATGCTGCTCTCCTTGCTCGGCAGCCACGTCAACATTCCCTTGTACACGGTGCCGGTGGAGCGCATCGTGCCTCCCCAGGCGATCTCGGTGTTCGGCTGGACCTACATCGTCCCCCCGACGATCGAGCGAGGGGCCACCGTCATCGCGATCAACGTCGGCGGCGCGCTCCTCCCCATCCTCCTGTCGATCTACCTCTTTTTCCGCTCCCGCATGTACGGGCGCATGCTCATCGGGATCGCGATCGTGGCCCTCGTCGTGTACCCGCTGGCGCGGATCGTGCCGGGCGTCGGCATTGCCGTGCCGATCTTCGTCCCGCCGCTCGTCGCCGCAGCCGTGGGCCTCCTCCTGGCATTTCGACGCGCCCCACCCCTCGCCTACGTCTCCGGCAGCATGGGGGCGTTGATCGGTGCGGACCTTCTCAACCTCGGGCGCGTCGCCGAGCTCGGAGCACCGATCATCTCGATCGGCGGCGCCGGCACCTTCGACGGCGTCTTCCTGACCGGCATCATCGCCGGCTTGCTCGCGTAAGGGATTGGGGCCCGGTGATCGAGCTCGCCCCGGCCCGGCCGTTCCGATCCGACCTTTCGGGGTCGGCAGGACAAAGGGGGTGGGTCATGCGCGTCCGCGCGGGCTTACTGACGTTTGGCGTCCTCGCGGTCAGCCTCCTCGGCGCTGTCTGGGCCGCGCCCATCCTGGCGGGTTCCGCGGCGCGGCACGCCGGGACCGTGGTCGAGGTGGACGCCGCGGCCCGGAGCCTGGTGCTCGAAGAGATGGGAGCGGGAGGAAAGACGCTGAGACTGCATCTCCGGATCCCCGAGCACGTCCAGCCGGTCCTTTCCGAACGGCTTCCCGACAGCCAGGTGGCCGATCTCACACACCCGTTCAGGGAGACCCCGATCGGCCTCGGCGACATCCGCACCGGCGACTTCATCGTGGTGGAACTCTCCGGAGACCAGAAGACCGCGGCGGCCGGCTCCGTCACGCTGACGTTCCGTCCAGGCGCGCAGTGAGCTCGCCCCTCCGAAGTTCTGATCGGCCGGTCGGGCGCTGCGGTGCGAGCGGGCCGAGCATCCAAGGCATCGCAGCCGCCGCATGCCGGTCTTCAGCCCGCATCATGAACGAGACGAGCCCGGGGGGTCGCCTCGTTCGTCCCTCCTGCGGGACCAGGACAGGACGCGATGCCGGTAGTAGTAGAGGGGGATCGCCAGGGCCGCCACGAGGGCGGTCAAGAGGGCCAGCCTGACGTAGTCTCCCGTCGCCGTCCGAGCCCCCTGAGCCGCGAGCACCCAGGTGCCGGGTATCCGGCCCAGGGTCGCAGTCACGGCGAAGACCCAGAACGGCATCGGGCTGAGGCCGAACAGGTAGCAGAGAATGTCCTTCGGGAACCCCGGGATCAGGTAGAGCACGAAACAGAGGACCGCGCCCTCGGCCTCGACGATGAATCCGAGGCGCTCCCAAACCTCCCGGTGCACCACCCGGTGGACGAAGGCGGCGCCGAGCCATCGCCCGACACCGAACGCGAGCACGGACCCCGCGGTCAGCCCGAGCATGGAGTACACGAACCCGAGCCACTGGCCGAACACGAAGCCTCCGAGGAACCCCGTGACCTCACCCGGAACGGGCGCGATGACGACCTGGAGCGCCTGGACGATGATGAAGACGAGGGGGGCCCACGGGCCCCATGCCTGGAGGCGCTCCCGGAGGAACTCCTGATCCGCATACAGCCGCCCGAGGAGCCGGAAGAGAGGGTGGCCGGAGAGAATCAGCCAGAGGGCGAGGCCGACGAGAACGACACCGCCGGCGATTCCGATGATCGAGAGGCCTCGGGTCTTCAACCCGTCAGATCCTCGCAATCTCCCCTAGCGGCCAGGCGGCACCACGGGATCCCCGTCCACCCGGATGAGGACGTCACGGTCGTCCTGGAGCATCGAATCCTCCACGCCCGCGGAACGCCGCGGGGCGCCGTTCGTGACCCCCCACACGAACGCCCTCGCCGGCACCGGCATGGTCGACGAGGGCGTCGGAAGGCGTGTTCGAGAATCCGCGCGACGCCGCTGCGCGCCAGACGATCGCTACGGCTTCGGCAGAGCCTCGATGACGGCCAGCTCGTGCCGCTTGGCCTGCTGGATCTTCGGCCCGGTCACGGTGAGGAACTCCAGGTTGATCTCCGCCTTCTCGTTCGGGCGGAGCACCGCCTGCTTGGTCGAAGCGGTCGCCGTCCCGAGGAGCTTCCCGTCGGCATCGAACGCTTTCCCGGCGACCTTGACGGGGCCCAGGGGCACGCCCGTCCCGTTCTGGACGGTCCCCTTGATGTGGAGGTGGCCGAGGGCGCAGACGTAGAGCCCCGGATCCATCCCCGGGTGCAGCCCCACGCTCTGGACCTCCACCTTCACCTGATCCCGCAGGTCAGCGGCCGGAACCACGCTCGCCCCGAGAAGGAGCGCGTATGCCGTGATGAGGCACGCCACCGTGGCTCTCATGGCTTCCTTCCTCCCCAGCGGCCCGAGGCTGCCGCCGTCATTGGACGACCCGGTCGGCGCGAAGCAGGACGGGCTGCGCCACCCGAAGGCCGAGCCGCTTCGCGGTCTTGAGGTTGACGACGAACTCGATACGATCCGGAAGCTCGACCGGAAGCTCCCGGGGCGGCGTCCCCGTCAGGATCCGATGGGCCAGCCGGGCGGCCTGTCGTCCCTGGAGGTACTGGTCAGGGCCGTACGAGGCGAGGGCCCCGACCTCCGCCCAGAACGACGCCGGGTACATGGTGGGGAGCTTGTTGGAGCTGGCCACCTCGAGGCTCCGCCCGGGGATGTTCAGATTCGTCCCGGCCTGCACGATGAGGACGCCGTCGTGGCCGCCTTCCTGGAGGTCGGCGAGCCCGGGCTCGATCTCCAACGGGGCCGTGATCGGGCGCTCGAGCACGCTCAGCCCGAGCCGGCCGGCTGCGCTCCGCGCCACGGCCAGCGCGTCCCGCTCCTCGGGCTTCCGCGGGTCGTAGGTCACGAGCACCCGACGCAGGGCCGGCACGGTTTCCTTGAACAGCTCCAGCCGCTTGGCCGTCAGCTCGGCGCGCAGGTTGGCGATGCCCGTGACGTTCCCGCCCGGCCGGGAGATGCTCTCCACCAGGCCGAGCCTCACGGGGTCGCTCACCTGCGTGAACACGATCGGAATCCGTTCGCTCGCCCGCTGGCAGGCATCCGACACGCAGAAGAGCAGATCCGGTTTCTGCTCCACGAGTTCCCGAGCCAGCTCCGGCACGCGACCGACGTCGCCCTGGGTCACGCGCACGTCGAAGGCGACGGTGCGCCCCTCGGCATAGCCGAACTCCTTGAGCCCGTCCCTGAACCCCGTGGTGCTGGAATGCCATGGCACCATCGCATCGGTCAGGATCGCGACCTTGAACATCTTCGGAGCCTGGCCCCACGCGGCCGGGGCGCCGCCGAGAAGCACCGCGACCAACC
>CAZDYT010000043.1:5732-13547 GCA_964509395.1 uncultured bacterium | reverse complement strand
GCTTCGAGACCAAGTACCCGCGGGAGCTCTCGGGGGGGATGCAGCAGCGCGTCGCCATCTGCCGGGCCCTCGTGCATGATCCGAGCCTGCTCCTCATGGACGAGCCCTTCGGCGCGCTGGACGCGATGACGCGGGAAGAGATGAGCCTCGAGCTGCTGCGCATCTGGGACGAGCGGCGCAAGACGATCCTCTTCGTGACCCACTCGATCCCCGAGGCGATCCTGTTGTCCGATCGGGTCGTGGTCATGACGCCGCGGCCCGGGCGGATCGCCCGGGTGCTGGAGATCGAGCTGCCGCGGCCGCGCCGGGTGGAGATGGAGTTCGACGCCCGCTTCAAGGAGTACAGCGAAGAGGTCCGGGCGCTCATCTTCGCGCCGCGCGCCGAGCGAGCGTATGCCGAGCGCGGTTAGGCGGCTCGCCCGCGATTACCTGCTCCCGGTCGCGACCCTCGCCGGGGTGACGGTCCTCTGGGAGCTCGCCTATCACGCCTTCAACATCCCGAAGTTCGTGATCCCGGCGCCCTCCGGGATCATCGTCGAGACGTGGGAGTGGCGCGGCCGGCTCGTCGGGCACACGGGGGTGACGCTCTACGAGACGCTGGGGGGCTTCGCGCTCTCGATCGTGGTGGCCTTGCCGCTCGCCGTCCTCCTGGTCTACTCGCCGGTCCTCCGGAACGCCGTGTACCCGCTGATCGTCGTGGCGCAAGCGGTGCCCAAGGTCGCGATCGCGCCGGTGCTCCTCTTGGTGCTGGGCGCCGGGGAGCTCTCGAAGGTCGTGGTGGCGTTCCTGGTCGCCTTCTTCCCGATCGTGGTCGACACGGCCACGGGCCTGGCCGCGACGCCGCCGGAGCTCCTCGACCTGAGCCGTTCGTACCGGGCGAGCCCGCTCAAGACCTTCGTGAAGGTCCGGTTCCCCATGGCCCTGCCCTTTTTCTTCAGCGGGCTCAAGGTCGCCATCACCCTGGCGCTGATCGGCGCGGTCGTGGGGGAGTTCGTCGGCTCGGACCAGGGCCTCGGCTATATCATCCTCTCGGCCACGTCCTACTGGAAGGCCAACCTGGCGTTCGGCGCGATGCTGCTCCTGGCGGTGATGGCCATTGTCCTGTTCGGGCTGGTGGCGCTCGTCGAGCGCCTCGTCTGCCCCTGGTACGGCGCGGAGGTCAAGGATGCTTGATCTGCTGATCCGAGGCGGTCTGATCATCGACGGCACGGGCAATCCCGGCTACTACGGGGGCGTCGGCGTCGAGGGCGAACGGGTGCGGATCTTCCGCGGCGAGCTCGCCGGGGTCGAGGCCGGCCGCGTGATCGACGCGGCGGGCCGCGTCGTCTGCCCGGGCTTCATCGACATGCACGCGCACTCGGGGCTCGTGATCCTGGCCGAGCCGCAGCACGCGCCGAAGGTCCGGCAGGGCGTGACGACCGAGGTGATCGGCATCGACGGCAACTCCTACGCGCCCTTCCACGCCCACGAGGACCTTCGCCGGTTCGTCGAGGTCAACTCGGGGCTGGACGGCTGCCCGCCGCTCCCCGGCCGGTGGTCCACGGTCGAGCAGTACCTCGACCTCTTCACGAACCGCGTCGCGGTGAACATCGTCTACCTGGTCGGGAACTCGCCGATCCGCATCTGCGCCATGGGATGGGAGGATAAGCCGCCCACGAAGGCCGAGCTGGCCAACATGGTGGCCCTCCTCCGGACGGCCACGGAAGAGGGCGCGTGGGGCCTGTCGACGGGGCTCGACTACCCGCCCGGGAGCTATGCCGACACGGCGGAGCTGGTCGAGCTGAGCCGCGAGGCCGCGCGTCAGGGCGGGATCTACCACACCCACGTGCGTTACAGCCTGGGGGACCGCTTCCTCGACCCCTTCCGCGAGGCCATCGAGATCGGCCGCCAGAGCGGCGTCCCGACGCACATCACGCACTTCTACCACCGCACCACGGCCCCCGCCGGGGCGCGGCGGATGCTGGCGCTCGTGGAGGGCGCGCGGGAGGACGGCCTCGATGTGACCTTCGACAGCTACCCGTACATTTTCAGCAGCACGCGCCTCAACATCGTCATCCCGCAGTGGGCGTTCAGCGGCGGGCCCGAGCGGCTCCGCGCGGTGCTCACCTCCCCGGACGCGCGCGCGCGGCTGCGCAAGGAGATGGCGCCCCGGGCCGCGTCGTGGCAAGAGATGTGGCTCACCCACCTCAAGCGGCCGGAGCACCACAGGTTCGAGTGGCGCTCGATCGCCGAGGTCGCCGAGATGATGGGCAAGGATGTGGTGGACGCGATCTGCGACCTCCTGCTCCTCGAGGATCAGCAGGTCTCGTACGTCTCGGCCGGCGCCAACGCCGCGACGCTCCCGAAGTTCGTGAGCCACCCGCTCTCCATGGTGGGGAGCGACGCGCTCCTGATCGGGGAGTACCCGAGCCCGCGCACCTACGGCACGTTCCCCGTCATCCTCGCGGAGTACGTGCGCGAGGACCGGTTCCTCTCGCTCCCCGACGCGATCCGGAAGATGACGTCCTTCCCAGCCCAGCGGATTGGCCTCCCCGACCGCGGGCTCCTGCGGGACGGCTTCAAGGCGGACATCGTCGCCTTCGACGCGAAGACCGTGACCGCGCCGGCGACCCGGACGGAGCCCAAGCAATTCCCCATCGGGATCGACTACGTGATTGTGAACGGCCAGGTCGTCATCGATGCCGGGCGGCACACGGGGGTCCTGGCCGGCCGCGCGCTCCGGCGCGGGCGCGCCTCGACCTGAGGCGCGTCTCGGGGAGCACGAGGCTCGGGTCGGGGGGCGCGCCCCGGTGAGAACGAGGCGGCGGAGGCCGGGGCTCTGGGCGGCGCTGATCATCCTTGCCGGGTCGGCCTCGGCTCAGCCACGGGGCTCCGCCCCGCAGGGCACGACCGACGACGTCGCCGAGGCCCGGAGGATCCTCGAGCAGGCCGTCGAGGCTGCGGTGGCTGGCGAAGACGGGCGGGGCCGGGACTTCGTTCTTCAGTACAGCGCGCGGGCGCAGGCGAGGGCGGGAGATCCCGGCGGGGCGATGCGGACCGCCGCGCGGATCGGAGACGATGGCGATAAAGGGCTCGCGCTCGAGGCGATCGCGATGGCCCGGGCCGAGGCGGGAGACCTGGAGGGCGCCCTGGAGGCCGCCGCCGACATCCGAGACAAGGACCAGCAGACCGTCGCCTTGGGCGGCATCGCGCGAGCCCGGGCCCAGGCCGGGGACGTGGAGGGCGCTCGTCGAGCGGCCGCGCTGGCTCGGGACCGTATCGGGAAGGCCGCCGCCTTGTCCGAGAGCGCCATCGGCCAGGCAGAGGGTGGAGACGTCCAGGGGGCGGTGCGGCGGGCCATGAGTCTGCGGCGCGCTCGCTTCAGGGACGCGACTCTCTGGGACATCGCCCTGGTTCAACTGAAGGCCGGGGACCTGAAGGGTGCCCTCCGAACGGCCTCTGGGGTCACGGACAAGGGGAGAAGAGCCGCCGCCATCGCGGATATCGCCGTCGCACGGGCGGAAGCCGGCCACATCCGGGAAGCCCTCGAGCCCGCCTCCGGCATCGTCCACGCGGCCCAGCGAGCCGATGCGCTCCGGTGCATCGCCCTGGCACAGGCGAAGGCCGGCGACCGCGCCGGGGCGGCGAGAACGCTTCGCCGGGCGGGGCAAGCGGCGGCCGCGATCAACACCGCCGAGGCGAAGCACGGCGCACTGCACGGAATCGCAGTCGCCTACGCGGAGGCCGGCGAGGTGAGCGCGGCGCTCCGGACTGCGGGGACCATTCCGGGCTGGAAGGATTCCACCCTGGAGCGGATCGCCGCGGCTCAGGCCAGGATGGGCGACCTCGAGGGGGCACTCCGGACGATGGCCACCATGCAAAGCGAAGAGATGAAGACGCAGACCTTCGTGGACATCGCGGTTGCCCAGGCTGAACGAGGGGACACCCCCGCGGCCCTGGAGAGCGTGGCCAAGCTCCAGCCCGAGGGTTTGAAGATCACCGCCCTCCGGCGCGTCGCGGCCGCTCGGGCCGACGCAGGGGACCAGGCAGCCGCCACGGTGATCTTGCGGCAGGCCGTCAAGGACGCCGAGGCGATCAAAGATGCCCAGGCCAGAGCTAGGGCCTTGCTATTCGTCGCGGAGGACCAGGCGAAGGCCGGCGACGTCGAAGCAGGACGGCAGACGGTCGCCGCAATCGATCAAAGCTGGCAGAAGGGCCTCGCGTTACGAGGCATCGGAACCGTCCAGGCGAAGCGGAACGACGTCCGCGGGGCTCTGGCCTGGTCGGTGAACGAAGGCTCCCCGTTTTTGCGGGCGATGGCGCTGCTCGGGGTCGCCGAAGGGATCCTCGAGCGGATCCATCCCCTGGAGTGGCCGACTGGCTGCCGCGAGCGCGGGTCCTGATGCCGCGCCGGGGCGGCGCCCTCCTCGGCCTGCGGAATGCGTGAGCACGCCTCACCGAGGCGCCGTCCGACGCGCGCCCCGGGGTCCCTGAGTCGGCCTCCGCGCCGCCCATGAGCGACACGGCCGAGAGCCCTCGCCGCCTGATCGCCTGGACGATCGCCGCCCTGGCGCTCGCGGTGGTCCTCGTCTGGCTGCTCTACCTCGTCCGGGATGTCCTGCTCTGGATTTACGTCAGCGCGCTGTTCGCGATCGGGTTGAGCCCCGTCGTACGCCTGATCGAGCGGCAGCGCCGCCTCCGCCTGCCGCGTTGGCTGGCCATCCTGGCGGTGTATCTCGTGATCCTCGCGGCACTGACCGGCGTCGGATTTGTGGTCCTGCCTCCCCTCGTGCGCCAGGCGCGACAGTTCGCCGCGGATCTTCCGCGGCTCACCGAGCAGGCGCAGCAGTACCTGCTCGGCCGGGGGATTCTGAGCGAGCCGATCACCTGGCGGGAGGCGATCCAGCAGGCGCCGGGCAAGGGCACGGACGTGGTCGGCCGGGTCGCCGGCGCGGTCTGGGGCTTCTTCGGGGGCCTCGTGGGCGTGCTGACGGTGCTGATCCTGACGTTCTACCTCCTGGTCGAGGCCGAGGCGCTCTTCGCCACGCTCGTGCGGCTCGTTCCCCTCGAGCGGCGCGCGCGGGTGGCGGCGCTCTCGCGCCAGATCGCCCTCAAGGTCAGTGCCTGGCTGGGGGGGCAGCTCCTGCTGGCCGGGGTGATCGGGGCCTCGGCGGCCATCGGGCTCGGCCTCCTGGGGGTGCCGTACTTCTACGTCCTGGCCCTGCTCGCGGCGATCGGCGAGCTGATCCCGGTCGTCGGCCCGCTGCTCTCGGCCATCCCCGGCATCCTGGTCGCCTGGAGCGTGTCGGGAAAGCTCGCCCTGGGCGTGGCGGCGTTCTATGTCCTCCAGCAGCAGGTGGAGAACCACGTCCTGGTGCCGAAGCTCATGGCACGCCAGCTCGGCGTGAGCGCCACGACGGTCATCATCGCGCTGCTCATCGGCAGCTCGCTCCTCGGCCTCGTGGGGGCGCTGCTCGCGGTGCCGACCGCGGCGATCGTCCAGGTCCTCGTCCAGGAGCTCGTCCTCGCCGAGGGCCGGGAGGCGGCGTCCGGGGACGCCGCCTGAGCCCCCCGTGTGGGCCGACCGCAGCCGGATCGCCGGGCCGGGTCGCGCCTCGGCCGCCGCCCCCGGCGACCGCTCCCCGCTCGCGGGAGGGCCGGGCCTGATTTACGCCAATCGGCTCGGCTGCTATACTGCACCTCACTCACTGCGCGCACGGGAGGCGCGGGCCATGGCACCTTTGCCCGAGACCGAGCAGCGGCGACTCCGCCGGGCCTTCGAGGCCATCGTCGGCCGGGACGCGGCGCTGACCGACCCCAGTGAGCTGCTCGTCTACGAATCGGACGGACTCACCATCTTCCGCGCCACCGCCGACGTCATCGTCTTCCCGCGGTCGACCGCCGAGGTCGCGGCGTGCGTGAAGCTCGCCAACGGCGAAGGGCTCCCCTTCGTGGCCCGCGGCGCGGGGACGGGGCTCGCCGGTGGATGCCTCCCGACCGAGGGTGGCGTCGTCATCGCGCTCACGCGCATGACGCGGATTCTCGAGATCGACTACGACAACCAGCTGGCCGTGGTGGAGCCCGGGCTCGTGAACCTCCACCTCTCCCAGGCCGTCCAGGCGGGGGGGTACTACTACGCGCCGGACCCCTCGAGCCAGCTGGCGTGCACGATCGGCGGCAACGTCGCGAACAACTCGGGCGGCCCCCACACGCTCAAGTATGGGGTCACGACGAACCACGTGCTGGGGCTCGAGGTCGTCCTCCCCGACGGGGAGGTCGTCTGGCTCGGCGGCAAGGGCCGCGACCTCCAGGGCTACGACCTGGTCGGCGTCTTCGTCGGTTCGGAAGGGACCTTCGGCATTGCCACGAAGATCGTGGTCCGCCTGCTGCGCCGCCCGCAAGCGGTGAAGACGCTCCTTGCGGTCTTCGACGAGCTCGATCGGGCCTCGCAGACGGTCGCCGCCATCTCGACGCGCGGGCTCACGCCGGCGGCCCTGGAGATGATCGATCACCTCACCATCCAGGCCGTCGAGGACGCCTACGGGGCCGGCTACCCCCGCGACGCGGCGGCGGCGCTCCTGATCGAGCTGGACGGACTCGCCGTCGGCCTCGAGGAAGAGACCGAGCGGGTGATGGCGGCCTGCCGGGAAAACGGCGCGCGCGAGGTCCGGGTCGCCCGGGACGAGGCCGAGCGGCAGCTGCTCTGGAAGGGGCGCAAGGCCGCGTTCGGCGCGTACGGCCGGGTCTCTCCCGCGTACTTCGTGATGGACGGCGTGATCCCGCGGACGCGCCTGCCCGAGGTGCTCCGGCGCGTGGACGGGATCGTGGCCGCCCACGGGCTCAGGGTCGGGAACGTCTTCCACGCGGGGGACGGCAACCTCCACCCCAACATCCTCTATGATCCCCGGAACCCCGGCGAGGTCGAGCGCGTGCTCGAGGCGGGGGCCGCCATCATGAAGGTGTGCGTGGAGGTCGGGGGGTCGATCACGGGGGAGCACGGGATCGGGATCGAGAAGCAGAACTTCATGCCCTGGATCTTTTCGGAAGCGGACCTCAAGGCGATGGCGGCGGTGAAGGCGGCCTTCAACCCCACCGGGCGCTGCAATCCCGGGAAGATCTTCCCGACGGCCAAGTCGTGCGTCCCGGGGGAGATCGCCTACCGTCCCCATCCGATCGAGGAGCGCGGTCTGGCCCAGCGCCTCTGAAGGCCGGGCCGGGTGCCGCAGCATCGGCCGGTGAGCGCGTCTCTTCCGAGGACCCTCGCGGACATCGTCGGTCCCGCCCACTGCCTCGTGGGCGCCGACCGCGGCCCGTTCGTCGTGGAAGGCCGGACCCCGGCCGCCGTGGTCTTCCCGGGCACCATGGAGGAGGCCGGGCGGGTCGTCGCCGCGGCCGCGGAAGCGGGCGTGCCCGTCATCCCGTGGGGCGGCGGGACCGAGATGCACTTGGGGGCGCCCCCCCGTGACGGCGCGGTGGTGATCGTCACGCGGCGGCTCACGCGGATCGTCGAGCACGAGCCCGCTGACCTGACCGCAACGGTGGAGGCCGGGATCACGATGGAGGCGCTAGGGGGCGCGCTCGGCGCCAAGGGGCAGTGGGTCTCGCTCGACCCCCCCTTCCCGGCCCGCGCGACGCTGGGCGGCGCGCTCGCGGCGAACAGCTCGGGGCCGCGGCGCTATCTCTACGGGACCGCGCGCGACGTCGTCATCGGCATCCGCGTGGTGGGCGCCGACGGCGTCATCGTGCGCGCGGGCGGCAAGGTGGTCAAGAACGTCGCCGGCTACGACCTCGCCAAGCTCTACATCGGCTCGCTCGGCACGCTCGGCCTCATCGTCG
>CAZDYT010000043.1:0-5722 GCA_964509395.1 uncultured bacterium | reverse complement strand
AGGCGACCCTGAAGCTCCGGCCCCGCCCGGAGGCCGACCGGGCGTGCTGGGCGGCCTTCGGCGACGCCGCGGCGGCCGGCGCGGCGGTCCGGGCGGTCATGGCCTCCGACCTCCTGCCGTACGCGATCGAGCTCCTGGACGCGGAGGCCGGGGCCGCGTGCGCCGCGCAGCTGGGGGCCCCCGGCGGCGCGGGGGCGGTGCTGCTTCTCGGGTTCGACGGCCTCCCGGGCACGGTCAGCTGGCAGCTCGGCGAGGCCGAGCGACTTCTGGCGGCGGCCGGGGCGAGCGCCGTCACGGCACTCGATGAGGCCGTGGGCGCGCGGGCGCTGGCGTTCGCTCGCGACATCCGCGCGGCCGTCCCCGAGCCGCTCGCGGTCGCCAAGGTCGCCCTCCTGCCGACCCAGGTGGGCCCGTACCTGGCCGAGGGCGGCCCGGGGGTCGCCGCGCTCGGCCTGCGGCTCACGACGGCGGCGCATGCAGGCAGCGGGATCGTCCGGCTCGTGCTGACCACGCGGGAGGGGGTGTCGGGGGAGGCCTCCCGCACCGTGAAGGCCCTCGGGCTGCTCCGGGATCAGGCGCGGGCGGCCGGGGGCGAGCTGGTCGTGGAGTGGGCGCCGCTCGCCGTGAAGGAGGAGATCTCGGCGTGGGACGCCCCGGGCCCTGCGGTCCGCCTCATGCAGCGGATCAAGGCGCAGCTCGACCCCCAGGGGATCATGAATCCGGGCCGTTTCGTGGGCGGCCTCTAGGGCCGTGCCGATCACCCGGCCCGCGGAGTCGAGGCGACCGGCGCTCGTGAGCGCGCCACCTGCCCCGGCGCAGAGCCGAGCCTTCGGCGAGCTCGAGTACGGGAAGCTCCTCGCGTGCGTCCACTGCGGCCTCTGCCTGCCCACCTGCCCGACGTATGCCGAGAACGGGCTCGAGATGGACTCGCCGCGCGGGCGGATCTATCTCATCAAGGCGCTCGCGGATGGCCGGGTCGCGCTGACCGACACGGTCGTCGAGCACCTGTCGCTCTGCCTCGACTGCCGGGCGTGCGAGAGCGCCTGTCCCTCCGGCGTGCAGTACGGCCACCTCATCGAGGCGGCGAAGGCCGAGATCGAGCGGCAGCGCCCGGGCTCCGCCTGGCGCCGGCTCGTCCGGTACGTCGCCTTGGCGAAGCTGCTCCCCGACCCGACCCTGCTCCACGCGCTGGCGGCCGTGCTGCGCCTCTACCAGCAGGGCGGGCTCCAGACGCTCGTCCGCTGGAGCGGGCTCCTCCGGCTCCTCCCGGCGCGGCTCGCGGCGTCAGAGGCGCTCCTCCCCGCGCTCCCGCCCCGGGCGGAGCGCGGCCCCCTTCCCGAGCTGGTGCCCGCCCCCGGCGGCCGGGTGGCGCGCGTGGGCTTCCTCCACGGCTGCGTGCAGGATGTCGTCTTCCGGGCGCACAACCTGGCGACGCTCCGGCTGCTCGCCCGGAATGGCGCGGAGGTCGCGATCCCGCGGGCGCAGCGCTGCTGCGGCGCCCTCCACGCGCACGCGGGGGACCCCCAGCGGGCCCGGGCGCTTGCCCGCGAGAACATCGCCGCGTTTGAGGCCGCGGGAGTGGAGACGGTCGTGGTGAACGCCGCCGGCTGCGGGGCGCACCTCCGGAACTACGGCCACCTCCTGCGCGAGGATCCCGTCTGGCGTGACCGCGCGGTCGCGTTCAGCCGCGCGGTCGCCGATGTGACGGAGGTCCTCGCGCGCCGGCCGCTCGCCGGGCCGCTCGGACCGCTGCGGCGCCGCGTGACCTACCATGACCCTTGCCATCTCGCGCACGGCCAGAAGGTGCGGAGCCAGCCACGAGCGCTCCTCCGCGCCGTGCCCGGCCTCGAGGTGGTGGATCTCGAGGAATCCGAGATGTGCTGCGGCTCGGCGGGTATCTACAACCTCTCGGAGCCGGCGATGGCGCGCCGCCTCCTCGCGCGGAAGGTCGCGCACCTCCGGGCGACGGGCGCCGAGGCGGTTGTCACGGCCAATCCGGGGTGCATCCTCCAGATCGCCGCGGGCCTCCGCCAGCAGCGAGTGCCGATGCGCGTGCTCCACATCGTCGAGCTGCTCGACCAGGCGTACACCGCAGCCGAAGGCCGGCCGTGACCACCTTCAACGGGTCGCATAAGCCGAAGGGTGGCCGGTCGAAGGGGAGGCCGGCCCGGTCGTCGGTCGCCGAACACAAGGCACACGCGCCCCGCGCCGTGCGCTGCCTGGTCTGCACCATCTCCGACTCCAAGACGCCCGAGACGGACACGAGCGGGCGGCTCCTGCAGGAGCTCCTGCGAGGCGTCGGCCACGAGGTCGTCGGCTACCGCCTGGTGCGCGACGAGCCGAGCCAGGTGCGCGGCGTCATCGAGGCCGCCTGTGGAGACCCGGCGGTCGGGGCGATCATCCTGACGGGCGGGACCGGGATTAGCTCCCGTGACCAGACATTCGAGGCGGTCGAGAGGCTCCTCGACCGACGCCTGCCCGGATTCGGCGAGCTGTTTCGAATGCTCTCCTATCAGGAGATCGGCCCCGCGGCGATGCTCTCGCGGGCCCAGGCTGGCGTGCGCGCGGGGCGCCTCATCTTCTCCCTGCCCGGCTCGCCCGCGGCGTGCCGACTCGCCCTCGAGCGCCTGATCCTGCCGGAGCTGGGCCACATGGTGCGCGAGGTGAGCCGTTGAAGGGGCGCGCGGCGCGGCCTGCGGGCCGGTCGGGCGCAATCGTGGGATACGATCGTGGGATAGAGGAGGGGCTATGAGGACACCGTGGGGGATCGGGGTCGTGCTCGTCCTCGTGGGCGCCACCGTCAGCGGGCCGGCGGCCCAGACCGCGGAGGCGCCGCCCGCGCGGCTCTGGGAAGAAGCCCCGCCGGCGCCGGTTGCACCCGAGCTGGCCCGCCTGAACGACGCGCTGACGCGTCTGGCGGAGCGGCTCAAGCCCGCGCTCGTCCAGATCCGCGTTCGTCGCCCCGCGGGCGAGGCCGAAGGCGATGACGGGCCGCGGCGGTCGATGGGCTCTGGCTTCCTCGTGCACCCCGACGGCTACCTCGTGACCAACGCGCACGTCGTCGGCGACGCCACCGAAGTCTCCGTGCGGCTGGCCACCGGGCGGAACCTGAAGGGGACCGTCGTCGGCCGTGACGGTCGCGTGGACCTCGCCCTCGTCAAGGTCGAGAGCAAGGAGAAGCTCCCGGTGCTGCCGCTCGGCAACTCCGATGAGCTGCGCGTGGGGGAGTTCGTCCTGGCGCTGGGCCACCCCTTCGGCCTCGAGCAGACCGTCTCCCTCGGGATCGTCAGCCGGAAGGGCGCGCCGCTTCAGCCCGCGGCGCCGGGCTTCGATTTCATCCAGACGGACGCCGCGGTGAATCCGGGGAACTCGGGCGGTCCGCTCGTGAACATGGCGGGCCAGGTCATCGGCGTGAACTCGATGGCCGCGCGCGGCGGCTCGATCGGGTTCGCCATCCCCGCGAGTCTCGTGAAGGCGCTGCTCCCGGAGCTCCTCGCCAAGGGAAAGGTGGAGTGGGGCTGGCTCGGCGTGCGCATCGACGAGGTCACCGAGGAGAACGTCGCGGAGTACGGCCTCACCGAGCCTCGGGGCGTCGCGATCCAGAGCGTGATCCCGGATCAACCGGCTGCCCGGGCGGGGCTCCGGCCCAGGGACGTCATCCTCGCCATCGACGGGAGCGCCGTGACGAGGCCGCCGGATCTCCAGCGCCTGATCGCCGCCACGCCGGCCGGGAAGACGGTGCGCGTGCGGCTCATCCGCGAGGGCCAGGAGCAGGAGCTCCCCGTGACGGTGGGCCGCTACCCCGAGGCCGACGGGGAGCGGCCGAAGGCGCCCGCGCCCCGCTGATTCTTTCGGAGGGGCGTTGCCCCCCGCCGGGGATTTAGCCGGTCGGGCGGGTGGCCGCCGGGGTCTCCTGCGGGGCGCCGTGGCCGTTGCCGAAGCTGACGGCGCAGGCCTCGGCCGTCGCCGCGTGCAGCGAGAGATCCCGGATGGTCGGCTGCTCCCCGCAGAGGGGGCAGCGGGGATCGCGCCGCAAGCGGACCTCGCGGAAGCGCATCCCGAGCGCGTCGAAGGTCAGGAGCCGGCCGATGAGCGGATCGCCCTTCCCCAGGATGAGCTTGACGGTCTCCGTGGCCTGGACCACCCCGATGAGTCCTGGGAGCACGCCCAGGACACCAGCCTCGTTTCAGGACGGGACCAGGCCAGCCGGCGGCGGAAGCGGGTAGAGGCAGCGGTAGCAGGGTCCGCGCCCGGGGGCCAAGACCGTGACCATGCCTTCGAACTGGAAGATCGAACCGTGCACGTTGGGCTTGCCGGCCAGGTAGCAGGCGTCGTTGACGAGGTAGCGGGTCGCGAAATTGTCGGAGCCGTCCACGACCAGGTCGTAGTCCTTGGTGATGCGCTCGATGTTGTCGACGGTGAGGCGCTCCGCGTACGGGACCACCGTGACGTCGGGGTTGAGCGCCTGGATCGTGTCGCGGGCCGACTCGACCTTCGGGCGGCCGACATCCGGCGTGCGGTGGAGGATCTGGCGCTGGAGGTTGCTGAGGTCCACGACGTCGCTGTCGATGATGCCGAGGGTTCCGATGCCCACCGCCGCCAGGTAGACCGCGGTGGGCGACCCGAGTCCCCCTGCGCCGATCAGGAGCACCTTCGAGCGGAGCAGCCGCTTCTGGCCATGCTCGCCCACCTGCGCCAGCATGAAGTGCCGGCTGTAGCGCTCCATCTGGGCCGGCGTGAGGGGCTCCTCCTTCACCAAGGGAAGGCGTAGCTCTTTCCAGCGGCGGATGCCGCCGGCCATGGAGGTCACGTGCTCGTACCCGAGGTCGCGGAGGGCCTTGGCGGCGAGGAGCGACCGGAGCCCGGACAGGCAGTAGAGGACGATCGGCGTCTGGGGATCGGGGTAGGCGTCCTGGACCTTGAACTCGAGGAAGCCCCGGCTGATGTTCACCGCGCCCTCGACGAAGCCCTCGCGGTACTCGTCCGGGTCGCGAACGTCGATCACGGTCGGCGGCGTGTCCGAGTGGAGCCGTGCGTGGATGTCTTCGACCGAGACCTCGGGGACGAATCTCTTGGCGTCACTGACGAGGTCGCGATAGGTCTTCATCGAGGCTTCCCTCCCGAGCACAGGGTCGCGGGGTCAGATTACCACGCATCTCGATCGAGTCAATGGCTTTGGCGGGCCGGCGGCGGGTCTCCGTCCGGATGCTATACTGGGCGCGCCTCGATCAGGCAAGTGTGACAAGGAGATGCAGATCGGGATCGATGCGCGACTGTGGGGCGAGCCACGGAGCGGGATCGGCCGGTACACGCAAGCGTTGGTCGAGACGCTCGTGAGGCTGGCCCCGGAGGAGCGCTGGATTCTCTACCTCGACCGGCCCGCCCGAGATCTCCCGGCCGGCGTGGAGGCTCGATGCCTCCCCTGGCCCCAGCGGCTTCTCTGGACGCTGTGGGCGGCGCCGCGGGACCTCGCGCGCCGGCCCGTCGATCTCTTCCACGGCGTCACCGGCTTCGAGCTGCCGGGGGGCCGCGCCGCGCGCCTCGTCACGACCGTGCATGACCTCGTCCCGCTCCGCTTCCCGCGACTCGTGCCGTGGCGCCATCGGTGGGCGGTCCGCGCCCTTCTCGGGAGCGCGCTCAGGCGCGCGGCGCGCGTGATTGCGGTGTCGGACGCCACCCGCGGGGAGATCCTCACCCGCTTTCGCGTGGACCCCGGCAAGGT
>CAZDYT010000042.1:0-13662 GCA_964509395.1 uncultured bacterium | reverse complement strand
CTCGTCGGGGCGCTGCGCGACCCGCTCCTTGGCGCGTTCGTGGTCCTCGCGCCGGGAGGTGTCTACGCGGAGCTCTCCGGGGAGCGCGCGATGCGGCCGGCGCCGCTGGAGCCCGCCGACGCCGGGGCGATGCTCGGCGAGACCCCGGCACTGGCGGCGCTCCTCGGGGGCTACCGCGGTCGCGCCGCGGCGGATCGCCCGGCGCTCGTGGACGCCCTCGTCCGCGCGGCCGCACTGGCGGCCGCGCTGGGGCCTCGGCTCGCCGAGCTGGACCTGAATCCGATCATGGTCGGCAGAGAGGGGTCTGGCGCCACCGTCGTCGACGCCCGGATCATCCTGGGGGAGTGCTGAAAAAGCGTGTGCGAGGTCGGTTTGCTTGCGTTCCCGAACCGCTGGATGAAGTACTGTGACCGGGGGGGGGCCTCGGGGCGGCGATCGGCTACATCAGCAAGGGGGGTCCGGGACGGAGAGGAGATAGGGCCATGGAGAGGCAGAGCTCGATCGGTCGTCGGGCGTTCGTCAAGGGGACGGTGGCCGGGGCCGCCGCGCTCGGGTTTCCCGCGGTTTTGCGGGCGCAGCCGCGTGAGCTCCGGATCGGCCACGTCCACCCGCTCTCGGGCTTCCTCGCCTTCGATGGCGGGTTGGTCGCGAACGGCCTCACGCTCGCCGTGGAGGAGATCAACGCGGGCGGTGGCATCAAGTCCATGGGCGGGGCCAAGCTGGCACTCGTCGGCGGCGACACCCAGGGGAAGGTCGAGGTCGGGATGGCCGAGGCCGAGCGCCTCATCCGCGAGGGCGTCGTGGCGCTCCTGGGTCCCTACCAGAGCCCGGTCGCGTACGCGGTCTCGCAGCTCGCGGAGAAGGAGCGCACGCCGTTCGTCATCACGGTGGCCGTGGCCGACAACATCACCGAGCGCGGTTTCGAGTACACCTTCCGGGTGCAGCCGAATGCGCGCGCCATGACGGTGCGGAGCCTCGACCACCTGGCCGAGCTGGCGAAGGCGTCCGGTGTCACGGTGAAGACGGTCGCCACGATGCACGAGGACGGGCTCTTCGGCACCTCGATCGCCGGGCATGTCGAGCGCCACGCGAAGAACCTCGGGATGGAAGTCGTACTCAACGTGGCCTACAACTTCCGGACGCCCGACGTCACCACGGAGATCAGCAAGATCAAGGCGGCGAAGCCGGACGTCGTCCTGGTGAGCGGCTACTTCGGCGATGCGATCCTGATCGCCCGGACGGCGACCGAGCACCGGCTCGAGACGCGCGCGGTCATGGGGATCGCCAACGGCGGCTTCTCCAACCCGAAGTTCCTGGCCGACCAGCCGCAGCTCGCCGACCTCGTCATGGACGGAAACTACTGGCACAACCCGCGAAGCGACCGGGCGAAGCGGGTGATGGAAGCGTACCAGAAGCGCTTCAACGCGCCGATGTCGTCGCACTCGGTTCAGTCCTACAGCGCCATGACGGTGCTCCGGGACGCGCTGGAGCGCGGCGGGAGTCCGGATCGCGCCAAGGTCCGGGAGGCGTTGGCCAAGACCAACCTCAGCGACCACATCCTGCCGCAGGGGCCGATCCACTTCGACAAGAGGGGGGAGAACGTCAACGCCCAGCCTGCGCTGCTGCAGAACCAGGGCGGGAAGACCGTCGTCGTCGTGCCGGCCCAGTTCGCCGAGGCGAAGGCGGTGTTCCCCGTGCCTCGCTGGTCGCGGTCGTAGGCTCGGTGGAAGCCAGGGGCCGGCCTCCTGGGCAGCAGGTAGCGACGGCCGAAGGCCGTGGGTGCGCCGGATCCCTTCGCCGGGCGAACTGAGGTCGGGACGGCCGCGAGGCGCCGGCCGAGCGCGTCACCACCGAGATGAGCGATTCGAACGGCCCCCGCGCGGCTCCACCGCTTTGCGGTGAGCCGGGCGCCCGCACGGGAGGGCCGTCGGAGGGGGGCGGAGCTCCCCTCCGAGAGTCATGACCACGCTGCTCTGGCAGGCATGCGTGTCGGGGCTCCTGATCGGCGGCGTCTACGCGCTCGTCGCCCTCGGGCTCACGCTGATCTTCGGCGTCCTGCGCATCATCAACTTCGCCCACGGCACGCTGATGATGCTCGGCATGTACGCCACCTTCTTTCTCTACAGCCTGGGGGGCGTGGACCCCTACCTGTCGGTCCTCCTGGTGGGTCCGGCCTTCTTCGTGCTTGGCGTGGCCCTCGAGCGTGGGGTGATCGAGCCGAACCTCGCGGCGCCGGAGTCGAACCAGCTCCTGCTCACGCTGGGCGTCGCCCTGTTCCTGGAGAACGCCGCCCTCGCGCTTTTCAGCCCTGACTACCGGAGTCTCCGTCTCTCCTACGGCTCGCGCGCTCTCCTCCTCGGCGACGTCGTCGTCAACGTGCCTCGCCTGATCGCCTTCGGCGGCTCGGTCGCCCTCGGCGTCGCCCTCTGGCTCTTCCTCGGATACACCGACACCGGCAAGGCCATCCGCGCTGCGGCCGGTGAGCGCGAGGTCGCCCTCCTGATGGGGATCAACATCCGCCGGGTCTACGCCATCGCCTTCGGGATCGGCTCGGGCGTCGTGGCGGTCGCCGGGAGCCTCGTCACGCCGTTCCTCTACGTGGCGCCGGACGTGGGCGACGTCTTCAACATCCTCGCCTTCGTCATCGTCGTCCTCGGGGGGATGGGGAGCTTCGTGGGCGCCCTGCTCGGTGGGTTCCTCGTGGGCCTGGCCGAGTCCCTGGGGGCGGCGGTCCTGCCCGGCTCGCTCAAACAGCTGCCGATCTTCGTCCTGTTCGTGCTGGTGCTGCTGTTCCGCCCCACCGGCCTCTGCGGCCGCCGAGTCTGATGACGAAGCCCGCGTGGGTCGTGATCGCGGTTCTCGCCATCGCCGTGCCGCCGTTCGTGTCGCCCTACCTCGTCCACATCCTCGTCCTGATCCTCTTCTTCGGGTTCCTGGGATCCGCCTGGAACATCCTCGGGGGCTACGCGGGGCAGTTCTCGTTCGGCCACGCCGCCTTCTTCGGGATCGGCGCCTACACCTCCACGGTCCTCCTGGTCCGCGGCCGCGTGAGCCCCTGGGTCGGCCTGTGGGCGGGGGGCTTCCTGGCCGCCGCGTTCGGCTGCTTCGAGGGCTACCTGGCGTTCCGTTACGGGCTGCGCGGCCCGTACTTCGCCCTGGTGACGCTGGCCTTCGCCGAGATGCTGCGGCTCATCGCCGTCAACTGGATGGGGGTCGGCGGCCCGATGGGGATCCTCATTCCGCTGCCGAAGGGCGGGGACTCGCTCCTCCGGCTCCAGTTCCGAGAGAAGCTCCCGTACTACTACGTGGTGCTCGCGCTCCTGGCCCTCGTCCTCGGGCTCACCCGCCGGATCGAACGTGTGCGCCTCGGGTACACCCTCGCGGCCATCCGCGAGAACGAGGACGCCGCCGAGGCGTCGGGCGTGAACACGCTGGCGGCCAAACTCTGGGCGATGGGCATCTCGTCCTTCCTGACGGCGTTGGGGGGGAGCTTCTACGCCCAGTATTTCTCGTTCATCGACCCGACCCTCGCTTTCGGCGTGTCGGTGTCGGTGGAGATTCTGCTGCGGCCGATCGTGGGCGGGCCGGGGACCCTGGCGGGGCCGCTGCTCGGATCGCTCGTTCTGACTCCGCTCTCCGAGCTGACGCGCTCGTTCATCCGCGGGCGGCCGGGGGTGGACGTGATGATCTATGGCGCGATCCTGGTGGCGGTGGTAACCTTTCTGCCGCGCGGGCTGGTGGGGGTCTGGGAGCGAGCGCGGCGCCACGCCCCGGGCGCGCTCGCGGGGTGAGCCGAGCGTGATGCTCCTCGAGGTCCGAAGCCTGACGAAGCGCTTCGGGGGGCTCTCTGCCGTCTCCGGCCTCACGTTCGCGGCGCGGCAGGGGGAGATTCTCGGCATCATCGGGCCGAACGGCGCGGGGAAGACCACGCTCTTTCACCTCATCACCGGGTTTCAGCGGCCCACGGCAGGCGAGGTCTGGTTCGAGGAGCAGTCGATCACCGGGCTCCGACCGTATGCCGTCTGCCGGCTCGGCATTGCCCGCACCTTCCAGATCGTCCAGCCGTTTCCTGCGCTCACCGTGCTGGCCAACGCGATGGTCGGCGCGTTCAACCGCGTGCGCGAGCCCGAGGCCGCCCGACAGGCCGCCCTCGCGGCCCTCGCCTTCGTGGGTCTCGAGGCGAAGGCCTCCCACGGGGCTCGGATGCTCACGCTCTCCGAGCGAAAGCGGCTCGAGGTCGCCCGCGCGCTCGCGACACGGCCGCGGGTTCTGCTCCTCGACGAGGTGATGGCGGGACTGGCGCCGTCCGAAGTCTCCCTGATGATGGATCTCTGCCGGCAGCTGCGGGACGATGGCCTGACGGTGCTGGTGATCGAGCACGTGCTGCGGGCGATCATGGCGCTGTCCGATCGGTTGATCGTGCTGGACCACGGCGAGAAGATCGCCGAGGGGACGCCGGCGGCCGTCGCCGAGGATCCGCGGGTGATCGAGGCCTACCTGGGGTCTGCGCGTGGATAGCGCCGAACCGACCCGGCCCAGGGCCGCCGCGGTCGGCAGCGAGGGACGGACCGAAGGCGGTGGGCAGAAGGGAGCGAGGTCCCGGAGGCCGTGGGCCGAAGGCCTCGCGATTGCATGAACGACGCGTCGCGACCAGACGGCCAATCGCCGCAGATGCGAGACGCGCCGGCCGAGCTGGTCGTGGACGGGTTGCGCGCCGGGTACGGCGATGTGGAGGTGCTGCGTGGGGTGTCCTTCGAGGTCGGGCCGCGCGAGGTCGTGGCGCTCGTCGGCGCCAACGGGGCGGGAAAGACCACGACGCTCCGGGCGATCTCGGGGCTGATCCGGCCGGCCGCCGGCGCGATTCGGTTCGCAGGCGCGCGGCTCGACGCCCGACGCCCCCACGAGATCGTGGCTCGAGGGCTCCTGCAGGTGCCCGAGGGCCGGAAGATCTTCCCCTCGCTGACGGTGCAGGAGAACCTCGATCTCGGGGCGTACCTGCCGGCCGCAAAGGCGCGCCGCGCGCAGACGCTGGCGCACGTGTTCGCCCTGTTCCCCATCCTCGCCGAGCGCCGCCGGCAGGCGGCAGGCACCCTCTCCGGCGGCGAGCAACAGATGCTGGCGATCGGGCGGAGTCTCATGGGAGGCCCGCGGCTACTCATGCTGGATGAGCCCTCGCTCGGCCTCGCCCCGCTCGTGGTCGAACGGATCTTCGAGGTGATCCGGACGATCAATGCGCAGGGCATCCCGGTCCTCCTCGTCGAACAGAATGTCCAGCGGTCCCTGGCCATCGCGGATCGGGCCTACGTGCTCGAGCAGGGCACGGTTCGCCTAGCGGGCCCGGGGCGGGAGCTCCTGGCCCGGGAAGAAGTCCGCAAAGCCTATCTTGGGCTCTAGCGGGGATACTGACAGCCTAGGTGCGCCGCTCGAAGGGAGTGACCTGTGCGTCCGACCACGCGCCTCCGACAGCTTCTGGCCCGTTCCCGGCTGCTCCTGGCCCCCGGGGCGTATGACCCGCTCTCGGCGCGCATCGTCGAGGAAGCAGGATTCGAGGCCGTGTACCTCACCGGCTCCGGCGTCTCCGTGGGTCACCTCGGCCTGCCCGACATCGGGCTCGCCACGATGACCGAGATGGTCGAACAGGTCCGGCGGATCGCCGCCGCGGTCCAGATCCCGTTGATCGCCGACGCCGACACCGGCTACGGGAATGCGCTGAACGTCCGCCGGACGGTCCGCGAGTACGAGGCGGCGGGGGCGGCGGCGCTTCACCTCGAGGATCAGGAGTTCCCGAAGCGCTGCGGCCACCTCGAGGGCAAGCGCGTCATCCCGGCGGAGACCATGGTCGCCCGGATCCGTGCCGCGTGCGAGGCGCGTCGGGACCCGGACCTCGTGATCATCGCGCGGACCGACGCCAGGGCCATGCTCGGGCTCTCCGAGGCAATCCGTCGCGCCGCGGTGTACGGGGCGGCGGGCGCCGACGTGTTGTTCGTGGAAGCGCCGATGGGGGAGGCGGAGATCGAGGCGGTGGCGGGCGCGCTCCAGGGGGTGCCGCTACTCATCAACCTGGGCGGGGGCGGGAAGACGCCGATGCTCCGGGCGAGCCGTCTGGACGCTCTCGGGTTTCGGATCGCCATTTACCCGGGCGACCTGCAGAAGGCCGCGATCCGGGCCATGCGCGAGGTCGCGACCGCCCTGGCCCGGGAGGGGACGACGGCAGGGCTCGCTCACCGCATGGTGTCTTTCGAGGAGCGCTTCGAGCTCGTCGGGCTCTCTCGCCTGCGAGAGCTCGAGGAGCGCTATCGGACCCCGTGATGGCATGAGGCGGGAGCGGCGGGACGGCACCCGGCGGCGGGAAGCGCCGCGGCCAGATGGGTCAACGGAAGGACGGCGCTGGCGGAACCGTCGGACGGGACCGCCCGGGACAGAAATGGGTTGCCGACCTCGGGCGGCGTTTTATAATGAAGCAACAGTGCCGGCAGGGTCTCCTTTACCCGGAGGACGGACATGACGGAGGATCGGGTCGACGCCTTCGTTCGCGGCTATGAGCGCCTGAAGGGCGAGGTCCACAAGGTCATTGTCGGGCACGAGGAGATCGTCGACCAGGTGCTGGTCTGCCTCTTCGCCGGCGGCCACGTGCTCCTGGAGGGTGTCCCGGGACTCGGGAAAACCCTGCTCGTCCGGACCCTCGCGGGATGCCTGGACCTGACCTTCTCGCGGATCCAGTTCACGCCGGACCTCATGCCCGCCGACATCATTGGCACCAACATCATCGTCGAGGACACCGACGGTCGGCGGCACTTCCAGTTCCAGCGGGGACCCATCTTCGCGCATGTCCTCCTGGCGGACGAGGTGAACCGGGCGACCCCGAAGACGCAATCGGCGCTGCTGGAGGGTATGCAGGAGAGCAGCGTCACCGTCTCCGGCATCGGGCACCGGCTTCCGCTTCCGTTCTTGGTGCTCGCCACGCAGAATCCGATCGAGATGGAGGGTACGTACCCGCTACCGGAGGCCCAGCTCGATCGCTTCCTGTTCAAGCTGCAGGTCCGATACCCTGCGCTTGAGGAGCTGAACGAGATCATCGACCGGACCACCCGCGCCCACGAGCCGACCATCGAGCCCGTGATGACCGGCGAGGAGGTTCTGGCGTTCCGGGAGCTCGTGCGGGAGGTCCCGATCGCCTCGCACGTGCGGACCTTTGCCTCGCTGGCCGTGATGGCGAGCCACCCGCAATGGGAAGACGCCCCGGAGGTGACGCGGCGCTATCTCCGCTACGGCGCGAGCCCCCGGGCGGCGCAGGCGCTGGTGCTCGGCGGGAAGGTCCTTGCGCTGCGGTCGGGCCGCTTCAACGTCAGCGTCGAAGATCTGAAGCTGATTGCCCTCCCCGCCATGCGGCACCGGATCATCTTGAACTTCGAGGGCGAGGCCGAGGGGATCGACGGCGATCGCCTGATCACGGAGGTCTTGGAAGCTGCAGAGGCGGCGACGCGCCAGGGCAAGGAGGTGTTCCTCCGCTAGGCTCCGATCCGGCGATCCCTGCCAAGGAGGCGCAATGGAACACGGCGCGGCGCTCCAGCTCACGGTGCAGAAGCTGACGAGGCTGATTCGGCAGCGGCGTGCTGCGTTCTACGGCCTCCGCGGGTTCGCGTGGGGCCTCGGCCTCGCGGTCGTTCCCGTCGTGCTCCGGTCCGTCATCGGGCCGGTCGCGCTTGTCGTGGCCGGAGGCGTCGCCGCCGGCGGCCTCCTCGCGGGCCTCATGTACGGCGTCCTGCTGCGGGTCCCACCCGGCGACGCCGCGCGCCTCGCCGACCGACGCTTCGGCCTCCACGACCGCCTCGCCACGGCCCTGGAGCTACTGGGCTCTCGCGAGGGCGGACCGCTCGCGGGCTTCGTCATCGGAGATGCGGCGGAGTACGTGGCGGGCCTCGACCTCCGCCGTGCGGTTCCGTGGCGCTGGCCCCGGGAGGTTCGGTTCCTTCCCGTGCCCGTCCTGGCGTTGGCCGTGCTGCCGTACCTTCCGCCGCTTCCCCTGCCGGAAGAATTCGTGCCGCCGTTGACCCCGCCGGAGGAGAAGGAGCAGCAGGCGGAGAAGACCGGGGCGCCCCAGGTCGCCGACCGTCCCGCGGCGAAGAAGCCGGAGCGGGCAGAGCGGGTGGAGCTCCAGGAGCGGGAATACCAGCAGCGGCCGAATCCAGCCGCGGAGCATGCCAAAGGTGACCTCGCCGCCATCTTCAAGGACACCAGCGTGGCGCAGAAGCGGCCCGATTTCTCGAGTTTCCTCAAGCAGGGTGACGAGCGGCTCCGGGTGCTCGAGCGAGCGGACGCGTTGCCGGACCTGCAGCGCGACTTCACGCAGACGCCCTACAAGCTCATGTTCCGAAAGTCGCGCAGCCTCCTCGGGGGCATGGACCCCAACCGCCTGTCCCGGGAGCGGATGCGCGAGCTGCTCGAGGAGATGAACCGGCTGGGGCGGCGCGGCCAGCCGGGGGGCGCCGGGGACTTTGGTCAGGAGTTGATGGAAGGTGCCGAGGCGCTCGAGCAGGGGCAGATGGGACGCGCCCTGGATGCAATGGAGCGCGCGCTCGACAAGATGCGCGCGATGGACGAGCGGGAGCGCGGCGGAAAGGCGCTCGAGGGCGGCCGGGAGCGCGGCGGTCGCGGCCGTGATGCGGGTGGCGGGCGTGGGGGGGACTCCGACCCCGACTTCGGCGAGGGCTCGCTACCAGGCAAGGGAAGCAACCCGAACTGGCGGGGGGACCCGAGCGGTCGGCTCGCTCAGATGCCGATCGACATGGGCGTCGAAGGGCAGATGCGCAAGGGACGCAAGGAAGCCTACGACACGAACATGATCGGGCGAGGGGCTCAGAACCCGTCGCGGCTGCCGTACATGCGCGTCTACTCGCAGTACCGCAAGATGATGGAGGAAGCCCTGGCGAAGGAGAGCATCCCCCTCGACTACCGCACCCAGGTGAGGGATTACTTCCAGTCCCTCGAGGAGCGGTGATGGGCCGCCCCCCCCGCGTGCCGACGGCCGGCGGGGCGTCCGCGCCGCCCGAGCGGCTCTTCTCGAACGCCTTCCTCCTGCAGCTCGAGCGCCTGACGTTCATCTCCAAGCGCTCGCATGTCGGCCAGGTCAAGGGGGAGCGGAAGAGCCCGCGGCGCGGCTCGAGCGTCGAGTTCGCCGACTATCGTCCGTACGAGATCGGAGACGACCTCCGCTACGTCGACTGGAACGCCTTCGCCCGGCTGAACCGCCTCTACCTGAAGGTCTTCGTGGACGAGGAAGACCTCTGCGTCCATCTCATCCTCGATGGTAGCGCGTCGATGGACTTCGGGGGCGCCGCGAGTCCGACGAAGTTTCAGTACGGCGTGCGACTCGCCGCGGCGCTGGCGTTCATCGGATTCACCAACCTGGAGCGGGTTGGGGTTGCCGTCTTCCGTGACCGGGTCTCCGAGGGCTGGCTGCCAACGCGCGGCCGGAATCAGTTTCTCCCGCTCGCCGAGTTCCTGGCGAGCCTCGTGCCGGCGGGTCCGACGCGCTTCAACGAGTCTCTCCAGCAGTACGCGCTCCGCGCCAAGGACTCCGGCGTGGCGATCGTGATCTCCGACTTCCTGGACCCCGACGGGTGCGAGAGCGGGCTGCGCGCCCTCATGGAGCGGCGGTTCGACGTCCACGTCATCCACGTGCTCTCGCGCGAGGAGCTCCACCCGTCCTTCGGGGGTGACCTCGAGCTCGTGGACGCCGAAACCGGTGAGGTGCGCGAGGTGTCGGTGGATGCGGAAACTCTCCGCGCCTATGAAGGGCGGCTCGGGACCTTCCTGGCGGGGATCGAGAGCTTCTGCCTGGCGAAGGAGCTCAACTACGTGCGGGTCTCGACGGACGTAGCGCTGGACGACCTGCTGCTCCGCCGGCTCAAGGGGAGCCTGCTGCAGTGACGTTTCTGTCGCCGCTCGCGTTCCTGCTCCTCGGCCTGTCGGTTCCGCTGCTGCTCCTGTATTTCCTCAAGGTGCGGCGGCAGCAGCGCCGGGTCTCGTCCGTCCTGCTCTGGGCACCGGCGTTGCGGGACCAGCAGGCCTCAGCCCTCTTCCAGCGGCTCCAGCTCGATCCGCTGTTGTTGCTGCAGATCCTGGCGCTGGTGCTGCTGGCGCTCGCCGTGGCGCGCCCCACGGTGACGCTGCAGGGGAAGGGGACCGACCGGCTCGTCCTCGTCATGGACGTGTCGGCATCGATGAAGGCGCGGGACGCGGAGCCGAATCGGTTCGCGGCGGCGCAGCGCGCGGCGCTTCAGCTGATCGATGAGGCCGGGCGGGGCGCCGAGGTCATGGTCATCGAGGCGGCCACGCACCCGGTGATCCGCGTGCCGTTCACCCGCGACCTCGAGCACGCGCGCCGGGCCGTGTACGAGATGCAAGCCCGCGATCGGCCAAACCATCTGAGTGAGGCGATCCGCACGGCCTTGACGCTCGTGCCGCCGCTGGATCGGCGCGTCCGGATCCACGTGCTGACGGACGGAGCCTTCGAGCCGGTCCAGGCCCGCGAGTTCCCGGATCCCCGGGTGCGCTGGGTCAGCGTGGGTGTCGGATCGCGCAACGTCGGGATCACCCAGTTCGCCCTCCGGAAGAGCTACTACGGGATCTATGACCATCAGGCCTTCCTGTCGGTGACGAACTTTTCGAGCGAGCGGCTGACGTTTCCGCTCGTCGTGTCGATCGACGACAAGACCGTCAGCGAGCAGACCATTACGCTGGAGTCGCAGGTCAAGCGGAACGTCATCGTCCCCTTCACGCACCAGGGGGGGGCGCGGGTCCGGGTCGAGGCGAAGATCAGGGACGACCTCGACGCCGACAACGTGGTCTACGGGGTCGTGCCGGCGCCGCGGAAGCTCAAGGTCCTCCTCGTGAGCCCGGGCAACCTCTTCCTGGAAAAGGCCCTCCGCGCGGATCCCCAGGTGGTGCTCGAAACGAAGGGGCCGAGCGAATACGGGGGCGGCATGGGGGCCTACGACGTTGTCGTGCTCGACAGCACGTCGCCGCCCCGGGTCGGGCCCGGCCGCTTCATCTTCGTGAACGCGGTGCCGGGGGACGTCCCCATCGAGCCGCTCGGGACCCTGGAGCAACCCGTGGTCCTCGACTGGGACCGCTCGCATCCCGTGATGCGGTTCGTGGATCTGTCGAAGGTCGGAGTCGAGGAAGCCCTCCGGGTCCGCCCGGTGGCGGCGGGCCGGACGCTGCTGGAATCGGTCGGCGGCCCGCTGATCTACCTGCTCGAGGAACAGCACCGGAAGGCGGTCTTCGTCGGATTCGACCTCTTCAAGACGGACCTCCCGCTGCGGGTGGCCTTCCCGCTCATCCTCTCGAACAGCCTCCGGTGGCTCCAGCCCGTGGGCCTGGAAGGCTCCGACCTCATGGTGACGGCCGGCTCCCCGTTCCTCCTGACGGTGGAGCACGGGGTCGGGGAGGCGACCGTCCGCGATCCCGAGGGCGGAGCGCGCCGGGCGGAGATCACCCGCGGTGCCCTCTCGTTCGCCCAGACGGATCGCGTGGGGATCTACACGCTGATCACGGGCCAGCGCGAGGTGCCGTTCGCGGTCAACCTCTTGGACGCGGTCGAATCCAACATCCGTCCGCAGCCCTTGCCCGTCGGCCCGCCTCCGGCGGAAGGCGCCGGTGCTGACGTCTACACCTATCAGCGCGAGCTGTGGCGGCCCCTGCTCGTGCTGGCCATCATCACGCTCCTGCTGGAAGGGTTGCTCTACTGGCGGCGGCAGACGGCCGGGCGGCGGATGCTTCCACCGCGCCTCGTCGACCGGTGGGCGCTCGGTGTCCGCGGGACCAGCCTGATCTTGCTCCTCTGGGCGCTAGCGCAGCCGCAGGTCTCGCGCTGGGTCGATCGCCAGAACGTCTTCTTCCTCCTGGACACATCCGACAGCGTGAGCCTCGCGGCGCGTGAGACCGGCTACCGGTATGCCGCCGGGGCCCTGGCGGGGAAGAAGGAGGACGACCGGGCGGGCCTGATCGTCTTCGCCCGGGAGCCGCAGCTCGCCGAGCCGCTGCGTCCGAAGCCGGCCTTCGGGCGGCCTCAACCACCCAGCGCGACCAACGCGACCAACATCGAGCGCGCGATCCAGCTCGCCCTGGCTTCGTTCCCGGCTGGCGAGGCGAATCGCGTCGTCCTGCTCTCGGATGGCCGAGAGAACGCCGGGAAGGCCCTTGCCGCGGCGCAGGCCGCCAAGGACGCGGGCGTGCCCATCTACTATTCGCCGCTCGGGCTCACGTTCCCGCAGGAGGTCGTCGTTGACCAGCTCCTGCTTCCGACCGAGGTGAAGTTTGGCGAGCCCTTCTACATGAAGGTGGTGGTCAACTCCGTCAAGGAGACGGCCGGACGCCTCTCTCTTTACCGGAACGGCGAATTCCTGGGCTCGCAGGTCGTCCACCTGACCGCCGGGAAGAACGTACTGACCTACCGGCAGGCGCTCGAGCAGGCCGGCGTGCACGTCTACCAGGCGCTGGTCGAGGCCGAGGGGGACGTCATCGAGGAGAACAACCGGGCCATCGGCCTCACGGTCGTTCGGGGTCGGCCGCAGGTGCTCCTCGTCGACAAAGATCCGTCGCAGGCGCAGAACCTCGCCTCCGCCTTGCGATCGCAGCACATTGAGGTCAAGCTCGCCGGCCCAGATGGTCTGCCGACAACGATGGCCACGCTGGAGAAATACGACGGCCTCATTCTCTCGAACGTTTCCTCGCTCAAGATGGCGCGGAATCAGATGACGCTGGTGCGCGACTACGTGCGCGACCAGGGTGGTGGGCTCATCGTGATCGGTGGCGACGAGACCTTCGGGCTGGGCGGGCTCTACCGGACGCCCATCGAAGAGACCCTGCCGGTCACCATGGAGGTGAAGCAGAAGATCGAGATCCCGAGCCTGGCCGTCATGCTCGTGATCGACCGCTCCGGCTCCATGGCGATGGGAATGAAGGACAACGACAAGGTCAACAAGCTCGAGGTGGCGAAGGAGGCGGCGCACCTCGTCGTCGACCTGCTCGACGAGCGGAACGAGGTCGGGATCCTCTCCTTCGACACGGAGTTTATCTGGCACGTCCAGCTCCAGCCGGCCAAAGACAAGCGCACGATCCACCGCGAGGTCTCCGCGATCAAGGCCGGTGGGGGTACTGACGGCTATCCCGCCGTGCGCGAAGCGTACAAGGCGCTGTATGACCGCGACGCGCTGCTCAAGCACGTCATCTTCCTGTCGGACGGGCAGATGACGCGCGGCGACTTCGTGTCGCTGATCCGCCGGATGGTGAAGGACAAGATCACGGTTTCGGCGGTCGCCATCGGGTCGGACGCCGATCTTCAGCTCATGATGGACATCGCGAAGTGGGGGCGCGGGAGGTTTTACTTCACCGAGGAGACCCTCACGGTCCCGCGGATCTTCACGCTGGAGACGCAACTCGCCTCAAAAGCCTCGCTCATCGAACAGCCGTTTCGGCCGATCGTGACGAGCCAGTACCATGAGGCGATCCAGGACATCGACTGGTCGAAGGTGCCACCGCTCGGTGGGTACGTCGCGACCACGATCAAGCCGACTGCGGAGCAGCTCCTGATGACGCATCAGGAGGATCCGCTCATGGGGGCCTGGCGCTACGGCCTCGGGCGGTCGGTCGCCTTCA
>CAZDYT010000041.1:0-13671 GCA_964509395.1 uncultured bacterium | reverse complement strand
CTCGAGCAGGGTCACGCGCGCCCGGCGCCGGGCCAAGTAGTAGGCAGTGGCGCACCCAACGATCCCGCCGCCGATCACGACGACGTCGGCCTCCCAGCCGCTCGGGGCTGCGTGCGACCCGGCTGCCGTCACGGCGGCAAATGCTCCGCGTCCGCGGCGAACCCGATCATTCCCGGGATCGGCGCCCTCCGGGAGTGGGCGCTACGGATGGCCGGGCACCTGGGAAGAACGATCGCAGCCGTGACACTGGCCCGGCGGCTCGCCGGCATTCTCTACTGGATTCTCCGCGATGGCACATGCTCTAGCTGGATCACCGCGGCCTGTTCGCCAAGGCCGCCGTCACCAAGCCAGGGCATAGCATTCCCGCCGCGGGTCGGCGCCGGCGATCCGATATCCACTCGCCCCGTCGATTACAACTGCGCACAGGCCGCCTGCGCGCCAGTACCGGTGAGGCCAGAGTTCGACGACGTGCCCTCGTTCCTTGAGACGGTCGGCAGCCGATTCCAGACCCTTCTCCATCCGAAGCACCCCGGGCTCGCTGTGATGCGGGTAGAAGGAGTTCGGAAAGCTGTACGACGCGAAGCGCGGCGTCTCGACAGCCGCCTGCGGATTCATCCCAAAGACCACCACGTTCAGGAAGAATTGCAGCATGGTCTGGCATTGCACGTCGCCGCCAGGGGTGCCGAACACCATGGCGAGGTGTCCGTCCTTCAGAGCTAGCGCCGGGTTGGGCGTCAGGCGTGGTCGCTTCCAGGGGCCGATTGAGCTCGGGTGATCGGCCTGCAGCCAGGACTGGTCCCCCCGGGGTGACACGGCGAAGCCGAGGCCAGGGATCACGGGAGCCGTCGAATAGCCGTCGCTCGGGGTCGCCGAGAATCCGTTCCCGTATCTGTCGACGACGCACAGATACGTCGTGTCGCGCGCCTCCCGAGACCGGCCTGCAACTACGGCGGCCGGGTCGCCCGCCCGGCTGGGCGACCGCCCCGGATCGCCCGACGGCGGCATACTCGGTGACGCCCGATCGGCGGAAACCTGTTTGCGCCGGTCCCGGGCGTAAGCCTTGGACACCAATTGCCGTATCGGCACCGCGACGAATTCAGGATCGCCGAAATACGCCTCGCGGTCGGCGAAGCCCAGCTTCATCACCTCCGTCAACAGGTGAATGTAGTCAGGCGAGTTGCAGCCGATCGTCTTCAGGTCGTCGCCCTCGAGCATATTGAGAAATTCGAGCAGGACGGCTCCCTGACACCAGGGTCCACAACTGTAAACCTCGTAACCCTGGAAGGTCGTCGAGACGGGCGGCTCGATGCCAACGCGGAACTCGCGCAGATCCTGCGCCGTCAGCAGTCCGCCCTCGCGCTCGTAAAACGCCACGATCTCCTCAGCGATCGGGCCGTCGTAGAAGGCCTTGCGTACCGCCGCGAGGCCCGCCAGACGACCGCCCGCTTCGCGTCCTTCGGCCTCCATCAGTCGCCGAATGGTGCGGGCGAGATCCGGTTGGCGGAACGGTTCGCCGATCGATGGCGGTCGGCCGTCGCGAAGGAAGATCGACGCCGAGCTTGGCCATTGAGCGTAGAGGGCCTGGTCCTCGGCGATCGTTTCGCAGAGTAGCTCGTGCGCCGCGAATCCTTCTTCGGCGAGCACGAATGAAGCCTGCGCCACTTCCGTGAATGACCGCGTGCCGAACTGTTCGAGAGCCGTGACCCAGGCATCGATCGACGCCGGAACGACGCTCCGGAGAACCCCCAAAGGCAGACGGCCGTTCGCGTGTCGCTCGAAGAACGAAACGTCGGCGCGCCGGGGCCACCGACCCAGACCGCTGATCGTGGTCACCGTGCCCTTCTCCGCCAGATACAGAATGATCGGAGCAACGCCGGCGAATCCAACGATGTCCGGCTGCAGCACGCCCAAGGCCAGGCCGGCCGCTACACCGGCATCTATCGCATTTCCGCCGGCATCAAGAATGCGCATCGCCGCCAGCGTGGCGAGCGGATGCCCTGTGGACGCGGCAGCTTCCCTGCCGATCACTGGCGGGCGAGCGGTGCTCCGCTCCCCCTTGGCCGGAAGGGTCCGTTCAGCTCCTCCCTCCACCGTTTCGCCTCCCTAAGGTATGGAAGACAAGGCGCTCATACGGGTCGCTACGACGTCAGCAGAACACCGCTCTCGATCGGCCACACAACCCAGACACCGTTCGGACCGTGCAGACTCGACCGGTCGATGCTGCGCCGCTCATTCAGCATCGCCACGGCGAGTCGACGCGACAACCCGTGGACCTCGACGAAATAGTAGCTACGATCGCCCACATACGACTCGGCGACCAGCCGCCCGCGAACGGCGTTGTATCCGCTGCCCGGCGCCTCTTGGGCGAGTCGCAGTTTCTCCGGCCTGACCGCCAGCAGGGCCTTGTCGCCTCGGCGAACGTCGGATCGTCCCTTTTGTACGCTCAGCCGGCCGACCGCGCCTACATCGATTGTGACAGTGTCCCCGACGCCGTCAACCGTCCCCGGAAACAGGTTGATGGTTCCAATGAACTCCGCAACCTCCGTGCAAGAGGGTGTCTCGTACAGGGCGCCCGACATGTCAACCTGGACGATCTTTCCACGCGCCATCACCGCGATGCGGTCGGCCATGGTCAGGGCCTCTTCCTGATCATGTGTCACGAACACGAACGTGATACCCACCGTCCCCTGAATCTGACGCAGCTCGATCTGCATCTCCTCGCGCAGCTTCTTGTCCAGCGCGCCCAGCGGCTCATCGAGCAGCAGCACCTTCGGCTTGCACACGAGGGCGCGGGCCAGGGCCACGCGCTGACGCTGCCCGCCCGACAGTTGATGGGCCGCCCGCGCACCGTAACCCGGCAGCCGGATCAGCTCCAGCATCCCATCCACTATCTCGTCGATCTGCGCCTTCGTCATCCCCTTGTTCGACAGACCGTAGGCGATATTTTGACGGACGTTGAGATGCGGAAAGATGGCGTAGTTCTGGAACACCATATTGCTCGGGCGCTTGTTCGGGGACATCCCCGATACCTCCTCGCCATCGATATAGATCTCGCCGGCGGTGGGAATCTCAAACCCGCCGAGCAGCCGCAGAAGCGTCGTCTTGCCGCAGCCCGACGGGCCCAGGATGGCGAAGAACTCACCCTTCCCGATCTGCATCGACACGTCATCGACGGCCCTGACAGAACCGAAGGACTTAGACACCCGCGAAAGGGTGATGATAGGATCGAATTGCGCCATCAGATCCGCTTGCGCTATGCACTTGACGTTGCGCTTCGCCGGCGCACCACTTCCGACGTCGCGATCAACACGATCGACACGATGAGAATGCAACTACCAAGCGCCAGCACGCCCGGCATGCTCTCGGGGAAGCGAAGGAGACTGTACATGTAGACTGGCAGGGTCGGCTGTCTGCCGCTGAGGAAGAAGGCCAGCAGAAACTCGTCGAACGACACGACGAAGCACAGGAGAAGGCTCGACACGATGCCGGGCATCGCTAGTGGCAGGGTCACCCGCCGGAAGGTCTGCCAGGCACTCATCCCAAGATCGGACGACACTTCCTCCAAATTGCGGTCGAATCCCTCCAGTCTCGCCGCGAGGACGAGCATGGAAAATGGTACGCATATCAGCACGTGCGATGCCGCGATCGTCCACAGAGACAGCTCGACGTGAAGGAACTGGCGAAAGAAGCTGAGCAGGGATGCGCCAAGGATGATCGACGGCACAACCAACGGGAGCAGGATGAAGGCGAATAATGCGCCCTTGCCGGGCATCCGATAGCGCGTCACCGCCTTGGCAGCGAGAAATCCCAAGATCGTGCTGACCACGGTTACCGAGAGCCCGATCTTCACGCTCGCCCAGAGCGCCCTGAGCATGGCAGCGTCGCGTACCATCAGTTCATACCATTTGACGGTGAACCCCTTCAGGGGAAAAGCAACGTAGATGCTGTCGTTGAAGGAGAAGAAGGGAAGCAGCAGGACCGGTCCATAGAGCAGGATCAGGTAGACCGCTAGAACAATAGGAACGCACGTCGGGGCACCGAGTCGTATCGTCATATCTCGACCCTGAAACGTCTACCGCCTCCGATGAGCAGGAGGAATGCGCAGACAACCAGCGTTAGGGACAACATCATGACGACGGAGACCGCGGCCGCCAAGGGGCCATTGTCCATCGCTGTGAACAGCGACACGATCAAGTTGCCCAACATGGTGCCGGAGATTCCGCCGACCAGGGCCGGTGTGACGTAGTCGCCCACATTGCGAATGAACACGAGTATCGTGGCCCCGAGCAAACCGGGCATGGACAGAGGCAGGGTCACGCGCAGGAACCGACGCAGCGGCCCGTCGCCCAGATCCGTCGCTGCCTCTAGCAGCGAGCGATCGATTTTCTCGAGCGACACATAGATCGGCAGGATAGCGAACGCCGCCCAGGCATGGGTCAGCGTGACGATGACGGCGGAGCGATTGTAGAGAAGGGCGTCAAGCGGAGCGTCGATCAGCCCAAGACCCATCAGAGCCGAGTTGATGACTCCGTTGTGCCCGAGGATCACCTTCCACGAGAACACCCGTAGCAGGTAGTTGATCCAGAAAGGGATCGTGATCACGATCAGCCAAAGGGCTCTATGCTTATGAACAAAGAAGGCCAGGATGTAGGCGATCGGATACGCAAACAGAGTCACGGTGACAGTCATCACGAAGGACATCCAGAGCGAGCGCAGCAGCAGGGCCCGGTAGATCTGGCCCTCGGGGGTCAACAGAAGTCTGTAATTGTCGAGGGTATAGTGCGGATGGGCGCCTAGCGCGGTATCGCTCCAGAAGCTCAGGATGACCAGGGTCACGACTGCGACCAGCATCATGGCAATCATGAAAAGGAGCGTCGGCAGAAGCAACGCATAGCCGCGCAGGCTCTCGTGCCTCAACCACACGCGCCGGAGCCGGTAACCAAGACTCGACCGCCTCGTCGTTCCAGCCCATTGCGAAAATAGCTCGTTGGGGCGCGCCATCTGCCGTTCTTACCTCGTTACCGGGGGCGCATCGTATCAGCGAGCGGATCATCGGGCATGACCGGGCGTGTCAGCCGACTCGTCGCGGGTCGGCGCGGCGCGATGATCCCGCGTTCGTTCGTGAGCGTGGCGAAGATCCCGCCCTTACACTGCCCTTACACTTGCCTCACCGTCAGGCGAGTAATCCCAGAGACCCTTTCAAGATACCCGACCGAAGTCCACCCGCAGGCCTCGGTCGGTCGCGGGCGCCGCAAGGTCACACACGAGTCAGAAACCGGATTTCACCCGATTGTGAAGGTCCAGCATCTTGCGATAGGTCGCCGGAGGGACGGCCTTGGACCACAGGCCCTTCGTCATGATGGCATCGGGATCCTCTAAGCCCAGGAGCGCCAGGACCCTCCGATCCGCCATCTGAAACGACTTCCTGTTCGACGAACCGTAGTTCAACTGTTCGATATTGTAGACGCCGACCTCGGGGGCGAGCGTCGCGTCGATGAAATCGTACTTCTGTTGTTCTGGCGCTGGGCCTCCTTTGATCAACATGTGCCCATCTACCCAGGTCGGCATCCCCTCCTTCGGAACCATGAACCCGACGGGGATGCCCTGCTTCTTCAACGCCGCGTAAGAGCTATTCCACGCGAACATCGCGACGATCTCGCCAGCGGCCAACGCCTGCTGCGCTTCGGTCTCGGCCTTCCAGTAGAACCGAACCAGCTCGCGCTGTTTGCGCAGCAGGTCCGCGACGCCGGCGAGTTCCTTGTCCGTCATGTTATATGGATCCTTGGCCCCCAGGACCAGCGCCGCCGGGATCGTGGTCGCCAAGTAGGCATCGCGCAGGGCGATCCGCCCCTTGAACTTGGGATCCCAGAGGATGGTCCATGTCGGATTGTTGACGTACTCCGGCGCCAGGTCCGTACGGAATACAACCGAATTGTTACCCCACGTCCATGGGACGAAATAATGCTCGCCGTTAGGGCCCATGGATGTCTCGATCTTCCGCATCCGGTCGAACAACTCGGGCCAGTGCGATAGGCGTGAGACGTCAACCGGGCCGACCAACCCGTCCTTGATCCAGAACGGGGCGTGACTCTCTGAGGGCATGGCTATGTCGGGACGAAAACCGCCCCGAACTTTCGCCCGCGCCTCGTCGTTCTCGGCAAGGACGGCGAAATCGGGCGAGCGACCGTACTTGGCGGTGAAGACCTTGTGTTGTTCGGGACGATCGTAGTTGGCCCAGGTAAAAACTTGGAGGAGCACATCGGCTGCCGACGCCGGCCTGTGTAGCGCCGGAATGGAAACGGTAAGGATCCCAAGGGACGCCAGGAGCTTGGTGATCTGCCGCCGGGTCAACGCCCCCTCGGACATCAATGCCCTGAACTCCTCGGGATTCATCATGGCCGCATCCTCCCGTAATCCGGTCAAATGCCGGATTCTTGCATGTAACGTGATTCTAGCAAAGGCCAACGGATGTTGGCAACGGAACACAGGCGCGATTCGTTTGGTGAAGCCGATGGTTACGGCCGATCGCGCGAAGCGCGCCCCCGGGTATGCAGCGGGGGCGAGGCGGGGACGGCCGAGCGGCTTCGACACGGGCGAGCCGGAAAGAGGTGACGTGCCATTGTACGGGGAGATTCCGGGGGCGAGCAGCGCGGCCCCGAAGGCGGCCCGAGGACGGCGAGACCGAGGATGGTGTCGGGGCTGGCGCCAGCGGTGGCCCAGGCGTCGGGCGTCGACAACGACCGGCAGCGCTCCGGCGTCGCTCTGGGTCCGGGTCGCGGCATGCTGGCTCAAAAGGCGTGCCTCGCGGGGGCGAGGTCCCGCTCAGCGAACCGCGAGAAGCGGAAGGGCCGAAGATCCAGGGACGGCCCGGGCCCCAGAATCGCGTCGGCAAGGAGCTGGCCGACCACAGGACCCATCGCGAACCCGTGCCCGCTGAAGCCGGCCGCCAGATAGAAGCCCGCGGGGCGCTCGACGGCGCCGATCACGGGGATGAGGTCGGGGCTGAGGTCGATGTACCCCGCCCACGTGCGCGTGACGGCCGCCCGCGCGAGCGCCGGCACCGTCGCCCGGAGGTGGCGGAGGTTAAAGGCGATCTGGTTCGCCACCGGCTCCGGCTCGTGCTCGCGTCGCCGGATACCCCGCGTGCCGGTCAGAACGCGCCAGACGTCGACGGCCAGCGACCGGCCGACGTGGAGGTGGAGGTCCTCGCGGTTCATGAGGAAGTTGCGCCAGAAGAGCCGGAGGTGCCGGAAGGAGTCGAGCGTCACGTAGTGCTCGGATCCCGCGCCCCGGTAGCCGTCGCCGATGTAGACGGCCCCACTCGGTGTCTGGCGGAACGCGACGTACGGCCCCCAGACCCCGGCCGTGCTCACCGGCTCGACCGGTTCTGTGGCCGCCACCGAGGTCGCGACGACCTGGCAGGGGAGCGAGAGTCCCGCCCACCGGGCGACCAGCGGGGACCAGATGCCAGCCGCGCACACCACGCCGCCAGTTCGGACCCGTCCGCGCTCGGTCAGCACGGCGGCGACCCGCCCGCCGCAGAGATCGAGCCCGACCGCGGCGCAGCCCGTTTCGATCCGCGCGCCGGCCCGGCGCGCCGCCCGGGCGAACGCCTCGGTCGCCTTGCGCGGCTCGGCGTGCCCGTCGTCTGGCGAGTAAAGTCCACCCGCCCACGACCCCTCGAGCCCTTTGACGAGCGCGCCGAGCTCTCGGGCCAAGACCAAGCGCGTGTTCAGGCCCGTCTTCCGGTCCGCCGCATGGACGTCCTCGAGCCGCTCGAGGTCGGCCGGCGTCTCGGCCAGCGCGAGGTTGCCGCCCCGGACGAAGTCCACCTCGGCCTCGAGCTCCCGCGCGAGCCCGCCCCATATCTCGCTTGACGCGATCATGAGCGGCACCTCGGCCGGGTGCCGACCCTGCTTACGCACGAACCCCCACGCGCGGCTTGACTGCTCGTCGGCAACCCCATCCTTCTCGAGCAGGGTCACGCGCGCCCGGCGCCGGGCCAAGTAGTAGGCAGTGGCGCACCCAACGATCCCGCCGCCGATCACGACGACGTCGGCCTCCCAGCCGCTCGGGGCTGCGTGCAACCCGGCTGCCGTCACGGCGGCAAATGCTCCGCGTCCGCGGCGAACCCGGTCATCGCGTCGCGCTCGTCCCTGTTCGACACTGCCACGCGGGCTCCGCCGATCAGCGCCGGACTCGTGGCCTCGGCAGTCACGGCCGCCAGGACCCCTCCCGTCTCGTCGGGCAGGATGCGCCGGACGCCTCCGGTGGAGGTCTGCGCTTCTGCCGGACCGCCGAAATAACAACCGCCGTCACGAATATGGCCGCCTGCAGTGCTCGCCGCATGGGACGCGCGCCGCGAGCCAATGCTGTTGCATCATTTCTGCACTTTCTGACCGGCTGGATCCGCAGCGCGTCATTCGCGTGTCACCGTTTGAGCGTTATCCACAAGAGATCGATCGGGCTGTCTCCGACGTTCCCCGACTGATGTTGTTGGCTGAGCGGGATAGCGCGGTACCAGCCGACCGAGCTGGTTTTTGATTCCGAAACCGTCTCGCGCCCGCCGGTTCTCACTGCCCAGGTGCCGCCTTTGACGTGCACATAGAGCTGGTTGCCGGGATGCGCGTGAACCCCTTCCCACGCGCCGGGCTGCACCACGAATCGCTGCACGGCGACCTCATCGTTGTCGAGCAGCACCGTGCCGGGGATCTCAGGGTAGACGAGCCGGTAGTCCCTCATCGCTTCCGTCTCTAAGGCTGAACCCGTATACGGCTTGAGCGTCACCCAAAGCAGATCGATCGCATTCGAACCGGCGTTGATGCTTCTCTCGTGGCTTTCAGCACGGTCGGACGCGCTCGGCCAGCCCACCGATCCGGCATCCAGCCGGGAAACGCTGGCAAGGTCCGCATGCGAGGTCCACTCGCCGGGAGTCATCTGGATCCAAAGCCGATTGCCGACGTGCGTGTGGTTGCCCTCCCGGGCCCCTGGCGGGATGACGAGCTTCTGGACGACGAGACGATCGTTTTCCAAGAGAATGTTGCCGCGCAGATTGGGATTGCCGTAGGACTGGTAGTACCGCTCGTTCGTATTCGCCACGATCGTCACATCGGCCGCGGTCGTCAAAACCGAATCATCGGCGTAGACTCGCAGCACGTACGTGCCCGGCGCGCTGAAGGTCGCCGTTGTCGTGGCCATCCCTCCAGCGATCGGCGGGGGCATAGAAAACACGAAAGCCGGTCCGCGCCACGCGATCCCTCCGGCAGGAACCGAGGATCACTCGGGGAACCCCGTGGTCCCCTCGGCCGACGCCAGACACGGCCCGCCTCTGATCCTGCGTCCGCGGTGATCATGCCCCGCGACCGCAGCGTCGTCAAGGGCCGGGCGACCGGGGCGGACTGCTGCCCTTGGCGGGGCGGCAGGCGCTGTCGATCGGGGGGCCGCGCGCGGCCCGGGCGGCGCCCCTTGTCCAGGTCAAAAACTTCCTCGGCCCGGAGTATCCGATCCTCTGACCGGTGCGGGGGCATGTGCTTGGGTCGGCGTCTGCAGCGACCGTGTGGAGATCGCCACGCACGATAAGCAGTTCGATGGGCACCCTACCGCTCCCGGCGTGGTGAGCAGCCGAAGACCAAGACACGGAAGAACGTCCAGAAAGCGAACAGGGGGGACCATCGTGGCTCCCGGGCACAAAGATCGCGTCGGCGCCTAAGAGGGATCAGCGGCGCTGTCAAGCGACCCTCTGAGTCCAGGCTTGGAATACAATACGGCTCCGAGGAGGATGATCCGGATGATGCAGCGGGTGGGGGTCGAGATCGGCGGGACCTTCACCGACCTCGTCTGGCGAAGGGCAGACGGCTCGCTCGTCACCCACAAGGTGCTGTCCACGCCCGAGGCGCTCCAGCTCGGGGTGATGCAGGCCCTGGAGGAGGCGCGCGCCCCCCTCCCGGCGGTAAGCCACGTCGTCCACGGCTCGACCGTGGCGACCAACGCCCTCCTCACCCGGACCGGGGCAACGGCCGGGCTCCTCACCACCGAAGGCTTCCGCGACATTCTCGAGATCGGCCGCCAGGATCGGACCGGCAACATCTACGAGATCTTCTATCGCAAGCCGTCGCCTCCGGTCCCGCGCCGCCACATCCGCGAGGTCTCCGAGCGGATCCTGGCGGACGGGCGGGTCCACACCCCCGTCGATCTGGAGGTCGCGTGGGCGCACGCGCGCGAGCTCCTGGCAGCCGGGATCGAGTCGCTGGCAGTCTGTTTCCTCCACGCCTACCGAAACCCGCAGCACGAGCGCGTGGTCACCACGATGCTCCGCGAGCGGGCGCCGCAGGTCTACGTCACAGCGAGCCACGAGATCTCGCCCGAGTTCCGCGAGTACGAGCGGACGATGACGACGGCCGTCAACGCCTTCGTCGGGCCCGTCGTCTCCCGCTACGTCGAGGCGCTGGTCGCCCTGTTGGGCGAGCGCCGCTTCCCCGGGGTCCTCCAGGTCATGCAGTCGAACGGGGGCATACTCCCCGCGACGGCAGCCGCGGCAAACGCCGCCCGCACGCTCCTCTCGGGACCCGCCGCCGGCGTCCGGGGCGCTGTCTGGTTCGCGCGACGGGCCGGGGTCAAGGACGCGATCACGCTCGACATGGGCGGAACGAGCACAGATGTGTGCCTGGCGCCAAGGCTCAGCCCCGCGACGGTGAGCGAACTCGTGGTCGACGGGCTGCCGATCCGGAGCCCGAGCCTCGACATCGTCACCGTGGGCGCGGGCGGTGGCTCGATCGCGACGATCGATCAGGGGGGCTTCCTCCAGGTTGGCCCGCGGAGCGCGGGCGCGCGGCCGGGCCCAGCGTGCTATGGCCGCGGCGGGACGGACCCCACCGTAACGGATGCCCAGGTCGTCGCCGGCATCCTCCGTCCGTCGCACTTCTTCGGCGGCCGGATGCCGCTCTCCCCCGAACGGGCCGCCGCCGCGCTCAGGCGCGTCGCCCAGGACGGCGAGGTCGCCGACGCCGCGGACTCGGTGCTGCGCATGACCAACGCCAACATCGCGGCGGCGGTCCGCCTGGTTTCCACCGCCCGCGGTGTCGACCCGCGCGGCTACACCCTGGTCGCGTACGGCGGCGCGGGACCTCTCCACGCGGCGCTCGTGGCCGAGGAGCTCGAGATCCACCGTGTCCTGGTCCCGTGGGGCCCTGGCCTCGTGTCCGCCTCCGGGCTCCTCGTCGCCGACCTTGCCGTGGACGTGGTCCAGACCGGGATCCACAAGGCCGACGACGCGAGCCTCGGGCCGGCGACCGTTGAGCGCCTCACTCGCGAGGCGCTCGCCGCGGCGACCACGCGCGGGCTCGACACGAGCTGCGCGAGCGTCTCGATCGCCATCGAGGCCCGCTACCCGGCGCAGGCGTTCGAGCTGACCGTCACCCTGGACCGGCTCCCCGCCACGGCCGCCGAGATCCACGCCGCTTTCTCCGCGGCCCACCGGCAGCGCTACGGCTACGCGCACCGCGACCGGCCCGTGGAGATCGTGAATTACCGGGTCCGCGTGACGGAACCCAGCCCCGGGGACTTCGTGCCCCCGGCTCCGCCGGCCGCGGGCGCGCCGCGGATCGAGGAGGGCTCGGTCACCCTCGGCGGTCGGACCGAGCGGGCCCGCTTCGTCGAGCGACGCACCCTGCCCGTCGGCCACCACCTCACGGGCCCCGCGGTCATCGAGGAGCAGACGGCCACCACGCTCCTCCCACCGGGCTGGTCGGCCACCGTGCTCGCGGGCGGGGACCTCATGCTCGAGAGGAGGGGATGATGAGCGTTCAGGTGGACCAGACCACCCTCGCGATCCTCGCCCGTGCGCTCCACGCCGCTGCGGAGGAAATGGGTGTCAACCTCATGCGCTCGGCTTTCTCCACCGTCGTCCGGGAAGCGCGGGACTGCTCCACGGCGCTCCTCGACCCCCAGGGAAACATCGTGGCGCAGGCCGAGATGATCCCCATGCAGCTCTCGGCGCTGTCCATGTCCTTCAAGGCGTGCCAGACTGCGCTCGACCTCTCCTCTATCGGACCCGGCCACGCGATCATCCTGAACGATCCCTACTCGGGCGGGCAGCACCTGAACGACATAATCCTGTTCACGCCGATCTTCCTCGGCGACACCCGGCTCGGCTTCGCGGGCAGCACCGCCCACCACCTGGACATCGGCGGCGGTAGCGCCGGGGTCAACACGCGGGCGACCGACCTCTACGGGGAGGGGCTCGTGCTCCCGCCGCTTCTCTTCGACGTGGAACGGGACTGGCACCAGGGCCTCCTCGGCCGCCTCTTCGCTGCAAACGTGCGGACACCCGTGCTCGGCATCGGCGACCTGAACGCGCAGTTCGCCGCCAACCTGACCGGCGCCCGCCGCCTCCAAGGGCTCGCCGAGCGCGTAGGCGTCCCCGTCCTCTTCCGCGCCATGGCCGAGGTGCTCGACTACAGCGAGCGGCGGATGCGGGCGGCGATCGCGGAGATCCCGGACGGGACGTACGCCGGTGAGGCGCTCATCGACGACGACGTCTACTCCCCCGAGCCGATCCCCGTCCGAGTGACGGCGCGGGTCGAGGGCTCCGAGATCTGGCTGGACTTCGCGGGGACGGCGCCCCAGGTCCGCGGGATGTTCAACTGCCCGCTCTCCTCCTCTTACGCGGCCGCCTTCGCCGCCATCCGGGCCATCGCCTCGGACAAGGAGATCCCCGCGAACGACGGCTGTAACCGCCCCGTCCATCTGACCTTTCCTGAGGGCTCGCTCCTGAACCCGCGGTTCCCCGCGCCCGTGCGGGCGCGCATGCAGGCCGCTTCCCGGGCGTTCAACGCCATCCACGCCGCCCTGGCGCGCGCCCTGCCCGACCGGGTGCCCGCCCCGGGGTTCGACACGACGACCGCGTTCTACATGTCCCATCGGCGGGCCGGCACCTATCGGGTCTACGGGGACATCCTCGGCGGTGGGTACGGGGCCGGGCGTGACTACGACGGTGCCGATGCGACCGATAACCCCCTGAGCAACTGCCGGAACACGCCGATCGAGGCCATCGAGCAAATCCACGACTACCTCCGCATGCGTCGCTACGCCCTCCTCCCCGATAGCGGCGGGCCGGGGCAGTGGCGGGGCGGGCTCGGGTTCTGCCGGGAAGTCGAGATCCTGGACGAGGGGGTCGAACTCCAGGTCTACTCCGACCACTTCAAGCTGCCGGTCCCGGGACGGCAGGGCGGGCGGCCGGGGAAGACCGGCTCTCTGACGGTCGTGCGCCGCGGCGAGCGGATCCAGCTCCCGGCGAAGGTGAACTTCACCCTGGAGCCGGGCGACGCCGTGCGCTTCGAGCTTGGGGGAGGCGGCGGCTATGGTGACCCGCGCGCCAGGGCGCGCGAGGCCGTCGAGCGGGACCTGGCGGACGGCCGGATCACCCCCGCCCACGCGGCCGAGGCGTACGGCTACGCCGCCGACGCGGCGACGAGCCCGCGGTAGCTCGCCTCACCGGCGGGGTCAAGGGGTTCGGGCGCGTGATCCCGCAGTCCCGCCTCGTGAGGGCGGACGAGGTCACTCAATGAGGGGCAGGAACTTGCCGATGCTCCAGCCGCCGTCGACCGTGAGGACGTGGCCGGTCACGAAGTCGGCGTCGGCGGACGCCAGGAAGACCGCCGCACCCGCGACGTC